>JAGDXR010000068.1 GCA_023261745.1 Thermoplasmata archaeon
GTATCTCCTCCCTGAAGGTCGGAGTTTTACTGCTTCCCCCAAACCCCTAACTTTTTTATAATCAAAAATAAATGGATAAATAAAACAAATTAAATTATAAATTATAAATAAAAAAGATCTTTTTACATTCACCATCCATATCAGACATATTAAAATTTAATTATATAATTTTTTTCTAATCTATTTGGGAAATTTTTTATATTTATACATTATTAATATTACATGTTTATTGAAAAATTTTCGAATATAAGAACGGGATATACCTTTGATGATGTTCTGTTAATTCCATCTAGGACGGATGTTGACCCCAAAGATGTGAATACAGAAACAAAATTGACAAAAAGAATAAAATTGAATATTCCGATTGTAAGTTCTCCAATGGACACGGTCACAGGTCCTGAAATGGCAATTGCAATGGCAAGGTTGGGGGGTATAGGAATCATTCACAGAAACCAGAGTATTGAAAGTGAAAAACTCAACGTGAGAAAGGTTAAGAGAGAAGAGAGCACGGTCATAAAGGATGTTTTTACCGTTACTCCTGAAGCAACAATTAAAGATGTTTTAAGATACATGAAGGAAAAAAACATTACCGGATTCCCGGTTATGAAGGATGGAATTCTGGTTGGAATAATCACGGACAGGGATGTAAGATTTCTTAAAAACCATGATATCAAGGTAGAAGATATTATGACAAAAAATGTCATTACTGGTAAAGAGGGAATTTCATTGGACGACGCACTGGAAATAATGCAGAAAAACAAAATAGAAAAATTACCCATAGTGAATTCTGATGGAAAACTCACCGGACTCATCACCGCCAAGGATATTTTAAAAAGAAAAATTTATCCAAATGCAGTAAGGGATAACGAGGGAAGACTTCTCGTGGGAGCATCCGTTGGACCTTTTGACACAACCAGGGCTAAGGTTCTTGAAGAGGAAGGTGTGGATTTGCTGGTGATAGATACAGCCCATGCACATAACACCAAAGTTATGCAGGGTATAAAGGAAATAAGGAAAAGTGTGGAAGTTGACATAATAGCAGGAAATATTGCTACATCCCATGCTGCGGAGGATTTAATTTCACTTGATATTGATGGTCTCAGAGTAGGAATAGGGCCGGGATCCATATGTACAACTAGGATTGTAGCCGGTGTTGGTGTCCCGCAACTGACTGCAATTTCAGATGTTGCAGAGGTTGCTGAAAGACATGGAATACCGATGATCGCAGATGGCGGAATAAGGTATTCTGGGGATATTGTAAAGGCCCTGGGGGCAGGTGCAAATACCGTTATGCTTGGAAATCTACTAGCAGGCACAGATGAAGCACCGGGAGAAGAAATAATGATAAGTGGAAGAAGATACAAGACTTACAGAGGTATGGGATCACTTGGTGTAATACAAAAGGGCATTTCTGATAGATATGGAAAGATAGGAGAAGCAAAATATGTTCCTGAAGGTGTTGAGGGAGCGGTCCCCTATAAGGGGAAGGTTGAAGACATTATATTCCAGCTGATAGGTGGATTGAAATCCGGCATGGGATATGTCGGAGCGAAAAACATAGAAGAACTAAGAAAAAATTCAAAATTCATCAGGATGACAGGTGAAGGACTTAAAGAATCCCATCCACACGATATAATGATATTGACAGAATCCCCAAATTATCCACATTTATAAATTTTTATAAATTTATTATTTCTTTTTGAAACTTTATGAATTAATGAAAATAACATGGTAACATTTGGTAAAGTCACATCTATTAAAGAATTGATAACTATATTAACCAATGATGTCTTTTTTTCATTGTGTAATGAACTTATTGCATTAAACAACATGAAAAGCTAAAGCATAATCCTCCCATGATTGAGTATCTTATTGTTGCGGAATTCACTATAAGAGGAAATAACCGCAATATATCTGTAGTGAACAAAACTATGAAAATGGCGATAAAATACTCACCTAAGTAGAAAATAATGCCTGAAACTTTGTTATTGATCAAAATCACTAATGTCCATTAAAGAAAATAAATATTTTATATTCTAAAAAGTTAATAAAACTCATATAATTCAATGATCATTTCATCAGGAAAAAGACCTTTTATCTCCATATATAGAGGTTAAAAAAATTAAAATGGTAAAATTTTGTTCTGTATAAAATGGAGGTTTTCGTTAAACATGCTGTCATCTTTAAAAATTTCCACAGCCATTGTTATATTTCTTTTTTTAGTGGAAATTTTGGCCCCTACATATATTGATTATGGCAATATCAAAATTTCTCCCGAAACAAAATTGAATGTGAGAAATTTTTCCGTATATTACGGGAGTTCTAATGATAGCGTAATAAAAATTCTCAATAATTTTGATATGGTTATTTTACAGCACTGGGCATTTTCTAAAAATAATTTGTCTGAAATAAGGGGCATAAAAATCGCATACATAGACCTCGGTGAATTTGATAATTCGACCTATCCAAACTGTACTATAAATCTAACAGGAATCGTCATCGGATATGATAGGGAATGGAATCAAACAATTGTGAATGTGTCATCACCGAAATGGGTTAACTACACCATATGCAGGGTCAGATATGATATAAATCAGGGTTTTAACGGAGTACTGTTTGATGATCTTGATGTTGTAGAACAATATCCATGGGAGGCATCCGGAATGATTAAAATCATTTCAGAAATTCATAGGGATTTTCCAGGGATTTACATAGGTGTAAACAGAGGATTTGAACTCATAAAAAACATTTCGGGATACATAAATTTCGTTCTCTACGAAGATTTCGGGACATATTATAATTTTACATCCGGTGGATATGAGTTCATGAACAATTCTGAACTGACAAATCTCAAAAACACAGTTGATTTCATAAAATCCACAGGACTAGAAGTTCTGGGTCTTGGATATGCCCCGAATGAATGCGATTATTTTGATTATTTTGATTATAATTTAGGCAGGGATATGGGTATACCAGTTTACATCTCCAACGTAAACCTGAGCAGCATATATATTCCCTGCAGTGCCGTTAAAAATGTCTATGGTGATTTTAAATATTATATTTCAGTTGTTGAAGATCAGGCAGATTACATATTATCGTCACAGCTGACCGATGGAGCAATAGAAACATACCCTTCAAGCAATTATATTCTTCCATATGTTTCAAATATTGCGTCAATTGGTCTTATAAGAGCTTATGAAATTACGGGGAATTCAACTTATATACAACATGCAGAAAAATGGCTTTCATGGTATTCTGAACATCAGAACATGAATAATGACAACGAAGGTATAGTAGGGACAATTTATGATTTCAATGTTTTAAACGGTACCGAGATACCTACCCATAATTATGATAGCAGTGATTCCTATGCAGCGACTTACATAATTGCAATGTATGATTACATACAGGCTACTGATAATCTGACATATCTGAAGGAAAATATCAACAGTGTCTTACTTTCATTAAAGGCTATTTTTTCAACGATGAACGATAATCTTACATTTGCAAAACCTGATTACAGAGTAAAATTTCTTATGGACAACTGCGAGGTCTATCTCGGGATTCATGATGCATCCAGATTGTTCTTTTACCTTAAAAATATATCATATTCAAAATTTTTGATGAATTTATCAGATTCTGTAAGAAATGCTATTCTGTTAAATTTTACAATCAATGGAAGTTATATAGACTGGGCTCTGGGTGCAAATGTAAATTTTTCAGAATATTATCCTGATATAATGGCAGAATACTGGCCGGTAATAATGGATGTCATTCAATGGAATTCTACATTGTCTGAAAATATATTTGATATGCTTTCAAATTTATCCTATTATCAGCAGGCACTGAATTTATCTATTATGGATATGTCATCAGCATATTATTCAGCATTAATGGGGGATACAAATTATACACAGATAATTCTTAACAGCGCAATGACGGAAATAATGAGAAATTCTACCGCCTGGAATGTTGAGGAAAGTTCATGGACAATACAGTCATTTTTCTATATGATCCCGGATGGAGGATCTGTTATAACATCACTTAAATATAGAATGATTAATGATACGATTATTTTCAATATATCATATTCAGAAAGAAACAATTCAGAATTATTTTTATATTTACCTTACAATTTCAGTTATTATATTAAGGAAGGAAATGGATCAATAATAGAGAGAAATTATGATAGATATATTGATTTCAATACTTCCAGAGGTGAAAATATTTCAGTATTCTATTTCCCAAATAATTCTGAATATATGTTAAAAATAATAGAATCTGGCCTTCCACCCGGTACCAACTGGTCTGTAAAGATTTTAAATATTACAGAATATTCGAAAAATAACTCTGTAAGTATAAGTATTCCGGAGGGGTTTTACAATTATTTTATTTCATCTGAAAGTGATTACAGACCATTGAAATCAGAAGGTTCAGTTTTTATGGATGGTAATATAACATTGTATGTAATTTTCAATAAAAATATTGAATACTTTTATAATGTAACATTCAGTGAAAATGGTTTAAATCCCAGCACTATATGGTCAGTGAATTTAAGCAATGGAGAATGTTTTAAGAGTTCCAATATCTCTATCACATTCAGGGAAAAAAATGGATCCTATAATTATACTGTATGGGCATCTGATGGTTATATTTCAAAGAATCCTGAGGGATCCTTCATTGTCAACGGAAATAATGTATTGATAAATATTACATTCAAGAAAATGGAGAAAAACCATTATGTTTTCAATTACCTATTAATATTTTTAATATTATCAATTGGATTAATTTTTTCAATTATTTTTTTAAAAAGAAAATTCAAAAAATTTTAAAATATGCCCTTAATTCCTTCAACAACAAACTCCACGGCCATTGCAGCCAGGATCAGCCCAAGAATTCTGGAAAGTATCTGGTTACCTGTCTTCCCTAGATATTTAAAAAAGAAATCTGAAAAATAAAGAAGAATGTATGAAATCAGCATTGTCAAAAATATGGATATTACAACAAAGGAAATTTCATAATAATTTGAACTTTTTTCAGTTATGTAAATGATTACTGTTGTTATTGCGCCGGGACCTGCAAGAAGTGGGACACCAAGAGGAACAACACCTATGGCTTCCTTTTCCTCAATTTCCTGCCTTTCAGATTCTGACAATCTGGATCTGGTGTATTTTCCATGCATCATATCAAATGCTATTTTGAACAATAATAGTCCACCTGCAATTTTAAAAACATAGACATTTATGCTGAAAATTGCAAATATGGCATTCCCACCAAAACCAAAAATGAGGAGAACTGCCAGTGCCACCAAAATGCTGTTTTTAAGTATCTTTAATTTTTCTTCCCTTGACATGGTTTCTGTCATGGTATAGAAAAATGGAATCGAACCGAATGGATTAACTACAGAGAATATTGCAACGAAACTTGAAATCAAAAAAATTATGTCGACTCCCACAAAAAAAGATTAAAAAATAATTATATAAATATTCCCTCAAAAATTTTTATTTGTTTTCATTATTACCCTTGTTTTCCTGCTGAATTTGCTGTAACTGCCCCATCGGCAATATGTACATATTGAAGTATGGAGTACCAAGAAACATGTTTGTTGCCGCAGGATCGGATTTAAGAGCCATTATCTCTGAAAGTCTTGCCCTTATGGCCGTATTCATATCAATACCCATCCCAGTAAGCTGGACAATTCTCCTCATGGTTTCGT
Organism: Thermoplasmata archaeon; assembly: GCA_023261745.1. GTDB lineage: Archaea > Thermoplasmatota > Thermoplasmata > Thermoplasmatales > ARK-15 > JAGDXR01. The sequence goes on from JAGDXR010000068.1 coordinate 5,717, forward strand.
CTTCTGGCTCTATCCTTATTATTCTGCTTATGATAAGGTTTATGCCAAGTTCATTCAATACTTCTCTGAGAGATGCAGACACGGAATCACTCAATTTATGTAGATTTGCGTACAGATCTTTTATTGAAACAGAATTGAGAACCTGAGAAACAGACTGATCAATGATCGGAGATACATATATTGATAAATCATTAACAGTATAAAATACCCCATTAAGCTGAACAGCCTGTAACAGTTTTACAGGATCCGTAATCTGGAAATAATAGGCTACCTGATATATAAGAGGTATTAGTTCTGCCGTCTGTGAAACTCCGTTGCTCCTTGCCTCAAACCTGGCTAAAGAAAAGAATATGGCCTCCGCAGTCCATGGTACATTTCCTCCATAACCAAGCCTTGAAAAAAATGTTGCCACGGGTGTGTTGGGCGTGCTCAGATCGTAGGATCCTGGCTCAAAAACCTGCGCCACTTGCCCCTGAATTCTCACAATGGCCTTTTGATTTGACTCCACTATCAACCTAGACCTGGTCCTTATATCCACATTGTGGTCTCTCCATATCATAACACCAGGTGCCATAATATCCTGACCATTTTCCTGAAGAGTACGTACAACAGTCCTGAACAGTGAACTATTTCCCTGCATCATATTTACCCCCCTATAATCACCTAAGCTTTTCAGGCTTAAAATATTTTTCTCTTTCCTGATATTTTTCCCTGAGTTCCTCAATTTTATTTTTAACATCTTCTATTGAAAAGGTCTTGTAATCATCAATTAATACCTTTGACTCATTTAATAGAAAATAATCATAATTTAGAACGTTCACAATATCTCCGGGTTCTATTTTATATCTTGTATATATTGTATATATTCCCGTAGGTGATGCGTAAACCTCCTGTATAAAAGCCCTTAAAATTGATAAAATCCTTTCATATTCCTGTATTTTGCTGTCATATGCATTTTTGAATACAATATCTTTCTCATCATTTTCTATCTTTTCCCTCAACCTTTCGAGATTATTTTTCAATGAATACCTGACCAAAGCATCATCCTGCTTGATCATGTCCATTGATTTATAAAAACTAAATCCTGGTAGGAGCAGCTCAAGATTTTCCAGAGGTGCTTTTTTATCGGTAACCATAAAAATTAAACAATAAAAAAATATATAAAAATTGCTAAAAAATTGTCAGCTACTCCTCACTAAAGCTTCGGAGCTTGTTGCTGGCCTCCTGCTCCACCCGTGAGTGGAGTTTCATTGAACCGCAACGATTGGCTGGCTGACAACAGCCTGAAGTACTCAGATGTACCGAGTACTTCGATGTTCCTTGAGGCGTTCAAATCCGCATTGAGTTCGTAACCGCAATTCTTGCATTTGAATACTGAGCCATGCCTGTTATTTTTATCTGTATAGCCACATCTTGAACATTTCTGTGATGTATGCTTCGGATTTACATATACTACATTCTTACCAGCATCATTTGCCTTGTATTCTATGAACCTCTCCAGCTCAGATGGTGACCATGAACCAAGCATACTCCTGAATCTTCTGCCATGTCCGTTCTCTCT
>JAGDXR010000040.1:0-4671 GCA_023261745.1 Thermoplasmata archaeon
GATTAATATACTTTTCGCAATTCATCTCCTCCCTGAAGGTCGGAGCTTTCTTGCTAATTTTCCCGTAAAAGGAAAGGATATCTCCTTGGCAAAATTACAAGCAGGGATACATGAATAAAATGGAAAATCTGGATAAAATTTTTTGAGAAATGAGAAAAATAATGAAAGAAATACTGGAAACAATAATGAATACTGAAAGAGAAATATTCATCGAGAATAACAATGAAACTAGGAATGGAACATATATAAGAACATTGAATACAAAATATGGTTTCATGGATTATCTAAAAGTGCTAAGGGACAGGGAAGGCAATTTTAGAACAATGGTATTTGATTCCTATAAAAAATCCCTCAATATAGAAGATTTAATTTTGTCATTATATTCTAATGGCATTAGCACTAGAAGGATTTCAATGATCCTTGACGAAATATTTCACGGAAGATACTCAAAAAGCACCATTAGCAAAATTACAGATGTTGTAAAGGAGGAAATAGATGCCTGGCAATTTAACCACTAAAAGAAAAATATTTTGCCATATACATAGATGCTCTTTTTATTAATCTGAGAAGAAATACTGTGGAGAAGGAAGCACCGCATATAGCATTGGACATACATCTTGATGGTAAAAAGGAGATACTTGGATTCTGGATCAAACCAACATAATCATCAAGCAGCTGGGACCTGATAATAAATTATTTAAGAGAAAGAGGAGTAAAGGAGGTTCTTATATTCATAGCAGATGGTCTATCAGGAATACAGGAAAAAATCAGGAAATATTATCTAAGGACAGATTTCCATTCATGCATAATACATCCTGAAAGGAATTTGCTTTCAAATGTAAGAGCAGGAGATAAGGATATTATAGGCAGGGAAATGAAAAGGATTATGCATAATCAGAAGAAGAGGCAAGGAAAAGGTTTAATGAATTCAAGGAATATTGGAACAATAAATATCCAAAAGCCATTTATAATATGGAAACAAGACTGGACCTTCTCCTGACATATTACAAATATCCTGAACCGGTGAGAAAAGTAATAAGATCAACAAATATGATAGAACGGTTGAACAAAGAAATCAGAAGAAGAATAAAGATAATAGAATCTCTTCTATGTGAAGAATCGGCTAGAAAATATACTGACGATCATCGAGGAAAATAATTATGGACGCTATATGTGAATGAGAATAGAATTTGAATGTTCTGTTATCATATATTATTGTTAATGATTTTTTCTTTATTTTCTTCAACTTTGTTACATTCAATACTTCCGATGCAGTATCCCTCACCGTTCTGTATGTCCCTTTATTGATATCATTTTTATCGAATGTTTTATTCTCAAAACCATAGTCCAGAACTTTCTCTGTTTCTTCTTTGAACTGCATTGCAGTTTCAATGAGCGATCTGTCATAATGAAGCGTAAGCTTAATGCTCTGAAGATTTATTAGTAAGGCAAAATTATTACAAATGTTTTTCATTGAGATAAGTTCTGTATCTCCTCTCTGAAGGTTAGATTTTTACTGTTTCTATCAAACTTCTAACTTTTCTATAAAAAATTCATTGATGATTGAATGGTAAAAAGACTATCTGGGGAATATGAATAAGGATCTCTAAAAACCCATCAATAAAGTTAAAATTTTGATTATCATTTAAAATTATCATGAAAGCACTGATATTTTCAAAAGAAGACACTGCATCCATGAACGTTTTAAATAAATTCAAGGAAAATTATGACCTGATTAAGGAAGGAGAATGCTGTAACAACACATTCTATAAATTGGAAAGATTCCATCTTTTCATTTTGAATGAAAAAATGGTACATTCCGAAAATATTGATGAAATCATAAAAAATGTTTCAAAAACAGAATATGAAGATTTCATATTTGTTTCCAAACACAGGAGCGAGGCGGGAATAAAATGCCTTACTGTTCACCCATTTGGAAACTATGGGGAGGCCGACCTGGGGGGTAAAAGAAGAGAAATCGTCAGTGTTAATCCTGTACTTTTAACAGGTTCACTGTTAAAACTCAATGAACTGAATACCATAAAAGATTTCAGTATCAATTTTGAGGTGACACACCATGGCCCTTTTATCAGTGGAAGAGGGTTTTTTATAGAAATAGGTTCATCAGAGAATGAATATAAAAATGATGAGGCGGGAAAAATATTGATGAATGCAATCATGGATATGAATGAAACAGGAGATGATATTATAGCCGTAGGCATTGGTGGTGGCCATTATGCACCAAGATTTACATCACTGGCATTATCCAGAAAAATATCATTTGGACACATGGCACCAAAATACCATGCAAAGGATATAGATGAAGAAATGTTAAAGAAAATGATTAACAGGAGCAATGCTAAATATATTATCATGGAGAAAAAAGATCTGAATTCAGCAGAAAGGAAGAGGCTGAATGATATTATTTCAACTCTTCATGGTCTAGAATTACTGGATCCAGATTCACTTGAACCCAGATACTGAATCTGTTTGGCGATTATTTCTGATATATCCATGATCTTCACATCCTCCATATTTGATGTTCTTGCGGCATCCTCAAGCATTCCAAGACAAAAAGGACATGCCACTGCCACATTCTTTGACTTTTCGTAAGCTTCCTTTATTCTTATCTGAGAAATTGGGGTTTTTTCATTCACCTTATACCAGTAACTTGCTCCTCCACCACCACAGCAAAAGCTTTTGTCTCTGGACCTTTCCATTTCTTTTAACTCAGCGGTATTTTTTAATATGAATCTCGGTGCATCAAATTCACCGTTAATCCTTCCCAGATAGCATGGATCATGATATGTGAATACATCATTTGTTCTGTTCACCTTTATCTTGTTTTCTTCAATCAGTTTCTCTATTATTTGCGTATGGTGATACACCTCAAGTTCTCCAATGAATTTCTTATATTCATTCCTGAATGTATTGTATCCGTGTGGACACATGGTTATTATCTTTTTTACGTTATATTTTTTGAATGTTTCAACGTTTTGCAAAACGAGTTCCTGAAACCTGCTTTCCTCTCCAAGTCTTCTTGCAGATTCTCCACAGCATGCTTCCTCATCTCCCAGAACACCGAAACTCACATTTGCGGATTTAAGAATTTTTATCAGACTTTCGGCAACATTTTTAGTCCTTGGATCAAAGCTTGGCATGCATCCTATCCAAAGTAAATATTCATCATTATCGTATTTTTTTGATTTTTCAATCCATATATTCCTTTCATCTGGAGAATTGCCAAGAGGATTCCTTGTGTATGTTAAATTGTTAAGAAATTGAACCTGTTGCTTGTCAAGCTTGCTCTCCATAACAAGAGTCCTTCTCATTTCTAGGATGTATGACTGTGGATCTATCAAAACAGGACACTCTTCAACACATGCCTGGCATGTCGTGCATGACCATATAAACTGTTCTGAAAATATTTCCGGTATCAGTTCCTTATCCTCTAATATGTGCTTCTTTAAATTCTGCATGGTTTTCCTGGGACTCAGTTCCCTCCCTGCTGCAAATGCTGGACATGCCCTTTCACACCTGCCACAGTTGGTACATGCAAGCGTTTCCATTCTCTGTATTGGTTTAAGATCAACGGGCTTTTTTATACCAATTTTTAATTCCATGTCCGGATTTTCCATGAGCTCTGTCAAAAGAAATGGAGTTGGCATTTCACCCCTTACCCTTTCCGGTTTGAATGTTATGTAAAGGGGTGAAAGAATTACATGAGATAATTTGCTGTATAAAGCATAAATTAGGGTTGCGAAAACAGTTGAAAAATGAACAGCCCATAAAATTCTGTAAATTTCAATACCGGATGTATAATTATTATTCAATATTGATGCCCATATAAGTGAAAATAATGATCCAATATATCTGAATGAATTTTCATAGATTATATCTACATTTGAATAATTCAGAAGATTATTTTCTAAGTAAATGTTGAGACCCTCAAGAAAGAATCCTTCAAGCGCAATTATTAAAAGTAAAGAAAGTACAGTATAATCATCCCATACTGTTTCCAGTAAAACTTTTTTACGCAGTCTTCTATAAAAAGCCATCAAAATACCCGCGATGAGCATCAGACCACCGGTATCAGACCATAATTCGAAAACCAGGTAAAATCCACCCACTAGAATTCTTGTGTGGAACCAATCATTCAGTATATCCTGATCGAGGGCCACCAGAGCAGTTGATATTGTTAAGAGTACAAGACCATAAAAGATCAGAATATGCATCAGCCCGGCATACCTGTCCCTGGGGAATTTTTTCTGCAAGACACCGTATAGAATAATATTCTTCCATCTTATATTATGCCATATCCTTTTTAAAAGATTTTCCTTTCCAGTTCCAATTTTTTTATATAGACCGTAAAACCAGTAAATGTAAAATAGAACAAGAACTACGGTCAGTGCATAATGTATGTATAATTCCCATAGAGGAATCTGAAATAAATTAACCCTTTCAATTCCACCATCGTTCAGAAGAAATATCTGGGGGATTGTCATCCCACCGTTATCATATTAATGTTTTTTAATTTTTCTTAATGCAAATGTTTTATTTAATTATAAAAATTATTTTCTTTAAATTTTATTTTAATGTGTTAAATTTTTATACACCTTTTCTTTTCAATATATATTGGCCGTGGTAGCTCAGTTGGGAGAGCGCCAGACT
>JAGDXR010000040.1:4681-43969 GCA_023261745.1 Thermoplasmata archaeon
GACTGAAGATCTGGAGGCCGCTGGTTCGATCCCGGCCCACGGCATTATCATTTTTATATAAAAATATGATCATATTCCTTAATTTAAAAAGGTTAAGTTTATTATATAATTCAAATTTCCTAACTCTCATGGATTTGAATGTCATAGGATATATCGCAGGTATTTTAACAACAGGCTCATTCATACCTCAATCAATGAAGATATGGAAAGAAAAAAATGCAAAGGAGGTATCGTTGCTTATGTACATAATAATATCAACTGGTATATTTTTATGGTTTTTGTATGGCCTGCTGACATCAAATTATCCTGTAATATTCGCAAATGCTGTTTCGCTTGCGATTTCGCTGTCAATTTTAATTGGAAAAATAAAATTTAAATAATTTAAATATTATCAATATCAGCATTTAATTTTGATACCTTTTTTGTCAGATCCTGCATATTTTCTCCTTTCTGCCCTATGACGTAGGGGCTCTTTACACCCGTCAATACTATAAGAACCCTTATAACATCCTCGAGCTCAGGATCTATGCTTGCCCCCCATATAAGCCTTGCATTCGGACTAATGTTTTTCTGAATAATTTCTGCAGCTTTCTGTGCCTCGGATACAGACATGTGAGGATCCCCGACAACCCTTACAAGAGCTCCCTTTGCATCCTTAATATCTGCCTCGATAAGTGGCGAATTTATTGCCTCCTGAACTGCTTCCTCTACTCTGTTATGGCTATCATCGGATTCACCGATTCCAATCATGGCGATTCCTGCATCCTTCATTATTGTCTTTATATCGGCAAAATCAATGTTGACAAGGCCTGGTTTTGTTATAATTTCGGTCAATCCCTTCAATGCTACCATGAGAATTTCATCGGCCACTTTGAACGCCTGATCTAGAGGAAGCTTTGGCACGTACTCCAGTAACTTGTCGTTTGGAATTACAATTGTTGTATCGCAATACCTCCTTAATCTGTCCAGACCGTAGAGTGCCTGATCCATTCTGAGTTTTCCCTCAGCTGAAAATGGAAGGGTTACAACACCTATTATAAGAACGCCGGGATTTATTTCCCTTGCTATTTTAGCCACATACGGGGCGGATCCTGTTCCCGTACCCCCACCCATACCTGCTGTGATGAAAAGTATATCCGTTTTTGACAACGCATTCCTGAGTTCCTCATCTGTTTCCTGAGCAGCCATCTCCCCTATTCTGGGGTCAGCACCAGCACCAAGTCCCTTTGTAAGCCTTTTTCCTATTAGTATTTTTTTATTTGCCTTGACCCTCAGTAAATGCTGGGCATCCGTATTTACTGCAATCAGTTCAGTCCCAATGATTCCTGAATCAAATAATCTATTTATGGTATTTGATCCTCCGCCTCCACAGCCAACAATCTTAATGCTTACCTTTAAATTCTCTACAAATTTCCTCAATTCCTCATCGTCGGGAGAAATTATATTTCTAGCTTCATTCTGATTATTATCTGCCATTTTTACCACCTTAATAATTCATTTCGAACAATATAAATCTAAAATATATATTTTTCTTTAAAATATCCTTATCAATTTGAATAATGATATAAGAATAATAGTCAATCGTTTTCAATATTTTTTACATATTCGAACGCATCGTTGAATATAGACCTTATTCCTGATTTATTGAGTCTATTTATATTATCCAGACCAATTTTCAGTATCTTGGTATCCTTTGAATATTTAGCCATGTAAAGCCCAAAAATGACCATGTGTTTTATTGATACGAATCTGGCTTCAGTATCTTCAATTTCCTTTATTATCTGCATGAATCTGTTGGCATTGGATCTGGTAAAATTGAGTTCAAGATCAAGTAAATCCAACCTCAGATTTACTAGCTTTAAACTGTTTATGTTTGGCAGATTCCTGATCCTTTCAATATTTTCCAGAAGTTCCCTTGTGCTCTCTTCATTGCTAAAAAATGAATAATAGGCAAGATCCTCCAGGTAAGAAACATAATCATTCATCGAAAGCATTTTTATTTTTTCCTTGCCTGTTTCCCAGAAATATTTCCATTCTTCAAGATAATTTTTTATTCTCCCGCTGTAAAATTCAATCATCGCTTTGAGGTGCTTCCCGAGGTTCTGTTCTACCGGTATAGACGATTCCTTAAGCATGTTGATTTCCTCAACTTTTACCTCCTTTCCATTTATTGCATCAAGGATGGATTTATTTACATTGAATATGATATCCGTAATTTCTTCCTTTAAATCCTTTGAAACACTTATTCCAAAATTTATGATTTCTTCAGCCTCATCATATCTGGTCTCCATAAGATAAATGTCAAATAAATACAGAATTATGAACTTGGCCAGATCATAGTCTCCCTTTGAAAGCGCAAGTCCCATAGATTTTTTAAGAATCAGAATGGAATTTCTTAAATCTCCTTTAATGAAATTCAGTATTCCAAGATTCGTATCCAGCGTTGTCAGAAGCGAAATCCACCAGTTCCTCTCTACTATTTCTATTGCAAGGTTGTAATACTGCATCCCCTTATCAAGATCGATTTCCATATATATATTACCAAGATTGTTGTAAATCGTTGCAATTTCCTTTTCCATGTTCATATTCTGAAATACTGCAAGGGCCCTTTTGTAATAATTTATGGAACTTTCGTCATTGTAATTGTAATAATAAATATTTCCTATAATTTTATAAGTGAGAGCTTCATAATATTGATCTTTACGAATTATTGAATATTTCAGTGCAGTTATTGCATAATCCAATGAAATGCTGTATTTTTCCTTTATATAATAAAGATCTGCAATATCATACAAAATTCTTGAATAATATTCAATTTCTTCATATTTTACAAGATTCAGTAATATTTTTTCGGCCTCATCAAGCCTGCTTGTGTGCAGAGATGCTTCGGCAAGATATAAATCGTATTTTATATCTTCGGGTTTTAAATTCTTAAGCTGGTTTGCAACCCTGTACGCCTTTCCAAAGTATTCTTCCTCAATGTATAAATTGAAAAGATAATCCATGAGATCTTCATTTATTTCTATTGAATTGCATATTTCACAGTATTTTATGCTTTTCATTTTCTTTATCAGGCTTGATTTGCATAGGAATTCTCTGACTTTATCGTATCTTTTTGCTATGTAATATACTTCTGAAGCTTCGAGGATTCTTCCCTTTGTTTCAAGGTACATGCCGAGATTCAAAGCCAGGAATTCTATTTTCTTTTCATCGAATGATTCAATCAGAGAATATGTTGATAAATAATATTTATCATCGAACCTGTTAAGAATTTTTTTATCAACCAGGCCGTTTAAAATTTTTTCCGCATTTTCTTTTGTTTCATTCATTAGATATAAAAGGTCATTTATGGATATTTTTCCCTTTAGCAGATTGATGTATATTATTATATCCTTTTCCTTTTCATTAAGTTTCTCCAGCATGCTTTTCTCGAACCTGCTGTTTGTAAGAAATGCCTTGACCTCCTCCTTTACTTCATCTGTTGGAGATTTTATGAATACCTTTTCCACAATGTAATTGAACCTTTCAAGTTCTGTTATGTAATAATTTATTATACCCATGTCTCCGTTTGAAAGTGAAAATATTGTTTCGAATATCGATGGTGGAATTGTGTATCCCATATTCTTTAACAGTTTGTATGTTTCATTCTTGTTCAGATGTTTTAATACAATCTCCTCAGCTCCCTGTTCCTTCAGTATTTTTATTAAACCCCTGAATGGAATGCTGATTTCATCATCATCGTATATTCCCACCACCTTACCCCTGTAATCCTGGGTTAAAACCTTTATGGCCACACTGAAAAATATTGACAGCACATCATTTTCCGCTTTGTCTATTGAGTCAAAAATAAATACATAATTCTCATTTTTTAAAAAACTTTCCAGTTTCTGTATGATTGAAATCTGGAGTATTCTCTCCGGCAATGATTGTTCTACATTTAAAAATGATGATAAAATCTGCATTGCATTTTTATTTCCCATATTTAATATTTGATATTTTGTATTTATCTGTTCTATTGCCCTTGTTGTCAGATATAATTTACCTATACCCTTTGGACCATGTATCAGTAAACATCCCGCATTGATCCCCTTGAATTTATTTACGAATTCTTCTAGAATTTCCCTAGCCATCCATATGTAATTGATTTTATCATATAAAAATTTTAAACGGTATCAGTTTCGATATATTTTAATACATTGAATTAATCATGCTAACATATGGATCAAATAGAAAAGCCACTTCACGTTCTCCAAAATATGCTGAATAAAAATATATTTGTGGTAGTCAGAGGAAATAAGGAATACAGAGGCACCCTTGTGGGATATGATGTTCATCTAAACCTTGTTTTTAAAGATGCAGAGGAAGTTATTGAAAGTCAGAACAAAGGAATTTTTTCAGTAATGATAGTAAGAGGAGATAATGTTATATATATTTCTCCATCATAAAGAGGTGAAAAATAATGGGATCTGGCACACCAGCAATGGGTAAGAAAAATAAAAACAAGACGCATATAGTCTGTAGGAGATGCGGTCACAGAACATATAACGTCAGAGAAAAGAGGTGTTCACACTGTGGATTTCCTGCTCCGAGAATCAGAAGATATAACTGGGCAAAAAGGAAATGAAAAGTGCGGAGTGGCAGGAGTAAGGACAAAGGAAAACAATTCTCCATTATATTTATATTATATTTTGAGATCCCTGCAGCACAGGGGTCAGGAATCTGTTGGTATAGCAGTATTTTCTGAAAAAATACAGATCATCAAGGGAATGGGTCTGGTTCATGAAATTCTTAACCCTGAAACATTAAAAAAGGTGAAATCCAATTCCGGTATAGGGCATGTGAGGTATTCCACGGCCGGAGGATCAACAATCTCAAATGCACAGCCCCTTTTTGCTCATACTAATATCGGGGATATTGCCATTGCGCATAATGGTGAGATAACCAACGCTCAGGAATTGAGGGAAATGCTTGAAAGCAATGGAGTTTCATTCAATTCCGACTCGGATACAGAAGTTATTCTGAGATTGCTTTCATACAACATTTTAAAGAGTCATAACCTGATAGACGCAATAAAAAGAACAATGAATAGCCTTATAGGTTCATATTCTCTTGGTCTAATGATTAACAACAGAATTTTTGCGATAAGGGACCCACTTGGGATAAGGCCACTGATCCTGGGAACATTTCCGGATGGAATAGGATTTGCATCTGAAAGTGTTGCATTTGATGTACTTGGGGGTAAAGTAATCAGGGATGTAAGACCTGGAGAAATTGTGGAAATACTCAATAGCATGGATCTGGCAACTTACAAATTTGGCCCTCAGGAAAAACACCCCGCACACTGCATGTTTGAATATGTATATTTTGCAAGGGCAGACAGTATAATAGATGAAAGATCTGTTTATTCTGTAAGGTTTAAGCTGGGTGAAATTCTAGCTGAAGAAAGCCCGGTTGATGCTGATGTTGTTGTTCCTGTTCCTGACAGCGGAAGGACTCATGCACTCGGTTTTTCTCACAGATCTGGAATTCCTTTTGAAGAAGGATTGATGAAAAACAGGTATGTTGAAAGAACATTCATCATGCCCGATCAGTCGGGGAGAGTTCAGGAAATAATGCTTAAACTGAATCCTGTTAAACATGTGATTAATGGGAAGAGGGTTATTCTTGTTGATGATAGTATAGTCCGTGGCAATACCATGAAAAAGATCGTCTCCCTGCTCAGGGATTCTGGGGCAAGGGAAATACATGTAAGGATCGGGTCTCCACCCATAATAGCACCCTGCTATCTCGGTGTTGATATGAAAACCAGGGACCAGTTCATAGCTGCTGGAAAAAATGTTGAGGAAATAAGAAAAATTATTAATGCAGATTCACTTGCATACATCTCCCTTAATGGCCTTATCAGGGCCATAGGTTTCGATGAGGATGACCTCTGCCTAGGATGTCTTACAGAAATATATCCTGTAAAGATAAAAAATGAAAAGTTCCGCGGTCAGAAAAACATAGAATCATTCTAATTTTTTCATTTTTTCCTTTACTTCATTTATAAAATTTTCATCGATTTCTTTTCTGTAAAAATCGATCCTTGACGCTATGGCAATTTTATTGGCAAGCCACCTTGCATTCCTCCCACGATTTTTGCTTCCGTGGACGAATGGATGCCTGAATATGATCCCGTGTTTCGGACCCAGTCTCCCAGATTTTTTTGATATGTAATAGGATTTTCCTGCACCCATGATCTGTATTCTGGAAGAGGGCATCATGGATAATGAATGAAGACCGCCAGTAAGGGAAATAAGTTCCGCTCCAAGTATTGGACCGGCTACAAACGAGAGATTGGGAGCATACCTTTCCATTATGCTTTTTACCGATTTCTCGATGGTGTTTTCAATGCCCTTTAAATCTTCATATTCTTTCTTAAGGGTATTTATGATTTCGGATTTATTTTCTTCATCTGAAATGAATTCTTTGATAAACTTCTCCTCTCCCTTTTTATATTTTCCCGTTGGATCCAGGGATTCAAATATATCAAGGAGAAGCATCCTGTACTGATTCAGAATCCTTTTATAATTTTCCATTGATTTTGTCAGGGAAATCAAAAATTCCTCTGTTTTGTCAAAACCTTTAATTTTCCTGTAACCTAGGCTTATCAGTGCCTGCCTTAAGAGATCGTTTGAATCCCTCTGCCTGAATTCAATTTCACACCCTTCACAGAATTCTCCTAACATTCCATTCTCTATTTTCATGAAAATTTCCGCAAGCTTTTCCGGCTCGGCCGGAAAATTGATTATTTTGCCATCCTGTTCAATATGGTCCCAGTAAATGTATGCCCGTTTCATTTATCCTTCCATCCCCTGGGATATTCCCCTCTTTCTATCAGTACAGCATCCATTATCAGTATTTTTCCGTTTTCCCTTCCCGTTGGAAACCCATATCCAACAAGCCTGCCTGATGATGTCAAAACACCCGCAGGATAACCGGCTTTTAAAACTCCTTCCAATTTCAGTATTCCAGCATCGTATAGGGGAGCACCGTTCGCAAGTGCATCCACCGCTGAATCCTTTACCCATACCTTTGGAAATGGTTTTATGAGTTCTTCAAGCGGCCTGAGAATCTCCTTAAGATATTTATCATCACCTTCCCTGTAAAATTCAAATGCATCTACAAGATCCTGAAGATAATGGGATTCATGTTCATATATATGCCCTGTTCTTGTCCTTCTTAATTCTATCATGTTTGCTCCAACACCCAGTGCATCACCAATGTCCGCACACAGGGTCCTTATGTACGTACCTGATTCAGTTGACGTTTTGAAAAGAACATTCAGACCGTCCTTTTCCATAAATTCCAGCGAATATATCTTCCTCCTTCTCATGGTCCTTGATACCGCAGACCTCAATGGAACATTCTGATATATCTCTCCTGTAAATTCCCTGAATATGCTTTTTATTCTTTCTTCATCCACATTGGAATGAAGTTTCATGACACCCACATATTCTTTGTCCAGATAATGAAGAATGTTAATTATCTTCGTACCTTTATTGATACCGATCGGAAGAACACCTGTGACATGTGGATCTAGCGTACCTGCATGTCCTGCCTTTTCTACATTGAGTATCCCTTTAACCCATGAAGTAACCTGATGGCTCGTAGGACCGTGTGGCTTGTCTATAACCACATATGACCCCTTCAGTAAAACGAGGATCTCATCCATCTTTCAAAGGCACCCTCTATCCTTCCTGTAACCTCTCCAACACCCATATTGTCCGTATTAAGAACAATATCATAAATTGATAGGTCATCTATATTTATTCCATAATATTCCATATACCTTTTCCTTTCGCTCTCCTCCCTCATGATTACATCCTCAGGCCTTATACCTGAATCCCTCTGGATTATCCTCTTTATTCTTGTTTCCCTGCTTGCATCAATATAAACCTTAAATGCATTGATGTTATTTTTAAAAGCAAGCCATCCTGATAGCCTGGAATCCACCACAATATCATCATCCTTTTTAATTGTATCAAGAAGAAAATCATCTATCTTTCTGTCAATTTCCCTGTCCTTTTCAGCATACCTTGAAAATTCCTCAATCGTCATTCCCTTTTCCATTGCCATGCTCCTGAAAATCTCTCCTCCAGAGATGTATCTGAAATTTAAATTTTTTGAAAGTTCTTTTGAAACCGTTGTTTTACCGGATCCTGGGGGGCCAGATATTGTTATTATCATTTTCTTTCCAACCTTTCAATATTTTTAAGCCTCAGTGAAAATTCATAAAGCTTGAAGATGTAGCTTATGAAATAACCCACTGTACCAGTAAAAAACATGTAAACTATCACCCACACTGGAAATATAGACGGGCCTAGGGCTAGATCCATGCCCGATGGATATGTCCATGGCAGATATATGGACCTGTAAATTGAGGGTAAGGAAAAAATGAAATAGTATATCCATACCATTATTACAATTCCAAAAATAAATACAATCATTGTTGGTTTCATCTGGTCATTCATTATCTTGACATTTTCCATCATGAGTTTCTGCTGAAATGACCTGACCTTTTCTATCATTGCCTTATCATTTTTCTTTATGGCTTCCCTCATAAGCTTTGATAGCTGCCTGCTCTTGTACTGAACCTTGGCCATACCGTACCAGTCGATGAAATAATGCCTTGCATACATGTTTATTACTGTTATGAGCAATCCGGTCAGGATAAGGGTGATGATTGGATATTTACCATTCAATCCAAATAATGGATAGAATATGTAATTTGCATATTCACCTATTGAATCCCTTATGCCAGGCATGCTCCATATTACCAGGGTAAGCATCATTAACATCAGATAAATAAAACTGAACCCCCCGGGTTGGGGGCCCTGATTTTTTCTGCTATTAGTGTTTTCCATATCCTATTTTCTCCATAAGAATCTCTGAGGCCTTTTCTGCCATGCCCTCCTCGTTTTTTATTATTACCAGAGGAGCACCCGTAAATACCGAACATGATGCCCCGAAAGCCCTGTTGATACTCTGATGCTCCAGAAGCATTTCCGGACTGTCTTCATCCCTGTACCTGCTGTTGTCCCTTTCCCTCCTCTTTATTATTATATCAGGATCAACCTCGATGATTACTATCATGGAGGGATTTATGGCCCTCAGTACCCACTCAGGAAGCCCTGGAAGATATCCCGATGGGGTCTTTATAGATAGATGGGTGTCTATGAAAACATTTTCCATTTTCCCTATTCTTTCCGCAGCAAGTTTCTGTATTTCCCTCTGCTTTTCCACAGGGAGTTTCCTTATCTCATCCCTGTTTTTTATGCCCAGTTCATTTGCAAGTTCCATCATCACGTCTCCAAAATTTATTATACCATATCCCATCTTCCTTGATGCCATATTCAGTACCGTTGATTTTCCTACTCCCGGAACTCCAGTAACAACAACCCTCATACCATTCACCCTTCAAAAAACTGCCTTATTATTGGATGCATCTCCATGAGCTGCTCTCTTCCCATTGCTTCATAGAACTGTATCACTATACCTACGGTCAGAAGAAGACCAGTACCAGTAGCATTTCCAACCGTGCCTATAAGGCCTGCAAATGCAGCAAGTGCTCCCACAGCTGCACCGCTGAATATTGTTATTGGTGGTATGTATTTTTCAAGTATGCTCTGAATGACCTTGGGCTCCCTCCTGAACCCAGGAATCTGCATACCGCTCTGTAGTATCTGTTTTGCTACAGATTCGGCATTCATGTTTGTAGTTTCAATCCAGAATTTTGCAAAAAGAATACTCATGCCTATCATGAAGAATACATATGCAAGTATTTTTATTATGAACTGAAGCATCGAATGATGGAAGAAGTATAGCTGGTATGATTGAGGTTCCATTATGGGAAGCAACCATTCCGATATGCCGTTTATGTTGTTAAGATACCATGCAAGCCCTCCTATAGGAGTATTTGGCTGTATGCCGAGCGCCTGCGCCTGAGACGGAGACGGATAAACCCCAAACCATGAATTGTGACCGAGCAGTGGTACCCTCGCAAGTGATGGATTCGTCCAGAATATGAGAGACCACATTGTAATATTTGCCATCAGTGCACTTGTTAAAATCACAGGTATGTTTGATGCATACATCAATTTTATTGGATACCTCCCCCTTGCACCCCTCACCCTTTCGTGTGCCAGGGGCAATTCTATTTTTGTGCTCTCAGTCCATGCAACTATAAGAAATACAAGTATTGTTCCCATCAGGGCAACGAGACCATTTGTACCGAAAAGAACCTGTTCAATCCTTCCATTATACAGATCAGATGCGGAGTAGTGTGTCAGTAAATAATATGTTCTGGGTATTGCGCCGCTTGGAGGATTCATTACGGATATTGGTTGTGTTGGCGTTGATGGTATCCAGTTGATGGTTCCAGTTATTATCTGCTGTGATACACCTGCAGCTATAAATAAGGATACACCTGAGCCTATGCCCCATTTACTCACAAGTTCGTCCATTATGAAGAGTATGTATGAACCAAAAAATAACTGCAGAACAATGAATGTGTCTGCCAGGAATGTCCCGTGATTGGGCCATGCATTATCAAGCATGGTTATGAATCCCGGATCAGGATTCAGATACCCGAATACCTGGGGTATTGCCTCAACAAATATCATTATTATAACAAGGAGCTTCTGTACCCCCTGATATGTGGCCTTGTCTTCTTCATCGCTGAGATCTAGGTTTATTATCTTTGCACCGACAAAGAGCTGCATTATGATTGATGCAGTGACTATCGGACCAATACCTAGATCAACAATAGACCCCTGGGCTCCTGCCATTATGGCCCTGAAAGATGAAAAAACATCTATCATGTTAGATTTGTTAAGGCCATAAATGTATATGTTGGTCATCACAAAATATATTACCAGAATCAGTCCTGTCCAGAATAACTTTTCCTTGAACGTAACATGCCTCTTCGGCTTAGCCACAACGGGAAGCCTTTCAGCCAGAGGCATAAGACCATATAATCTGCTCTTTTTCTCTCCCTTATAAGATAGGGCAAGATAGACCAAATAATATAGTGATCCGATCAATAATAAAAATATTACAGTTGTCGCCCAGTCGGATGATAAAGCATTGTAGAATCCGTTTAATCCCAGCACCCTGTTCTGTAAATAATCCTCATAAACGTAAATCGTGAATATAAAAAAGAGAATTATTACGGGTACCCACCTTCTGTCCCTTGGAACCTTTTCTTCAGGCATTAAGTTCTACCTCACCACCCGCTTCCTTTAGCTTCTTTATCGCCACGCTGCTCGCCCTGTTTACTCTGATTATCATCTTGTGTTTGACTTTTCCTTTGCCTAGAAGTTTTGTTATTTCTGTGGATGTCAGATCAACATACCATGTACCGGATTCATTCCTTGCAATTCCAATGTCTGAAAACTTCTGAAGCTGATACTGGAGATCCTCAAGATTTATTGTTTTTTCCTCATGCTTCGGATGATGCGATGTAAAACCATGTCTTCCCCAATGATATCTGTAATACTTGTTTAGCCATATCCACCTGTGCTTTCCCAAACCTGAAAATCCCTTACCACCTTTCAGGCCATAACCCCTTCTTCCCTTCATGCCATGGCCATGCCTTCTGTATCCTCTGAACTTCCTTCCTCTGCTGTATGACATATCACATCACCATCATTCTTCTTATCAGTTCATTTATCTTTTCTCCCCTATATCCCAGATCACCGTTTTCCCTTACAGATCTCCTTGTGCTTTTATATCCTGATACCGGTGGATTTAATCTGAATATGGGTTTTATGCCCGGAAGATCAGAATATGTTATCTTTCCCTCAAGAATCATGTCAGCAAGATCTTCAATTGATTTTACATTTATTTTTTTAAGATAATCTTCATCTATTACCTTGTCCCCCATCAGTCTTCCACGCCTTTTTAACAGTTCTATCAGTGTTTCCCTGTTTATTTCACCCCATGTTATGTAATCCTTGCTTTTATGCAGCATGCCTTTCATGTCATCCGTTTCATTTATGAGAACCATGTGATTTATCCTCGTAAGCCTCATCAATTTAAGTGTTTTCTCTATATCGTAAGAAATACCTGTCCTGCCTCTAATTCTGATCACCGCGTACATTCTCCTTTACACCTCCCTTGTATATTGCCAGATTTAAGGATATTGTGGGATTGATCTTTACTATTGCAGTCTGTTTAAGTGCCTCAAATGTTGCTATTGCAAAATTTGTTGTTGTTTTGGTATGTCCTTCAGTAAAACCCCATGCATCCTGAATACCTGCAAGGCTTAGAACATCCTTTGAGACGTCTCCTACGGCAAGGCCTACACCCCTGGGCGCAGGCTTAAGATAAACCCTTACTGAACCAGATGACCCAACTACCTTGAATGGTAATGAATGGGGCCTGTTGCATCCACATTCCCATGAACCACATCCCCTCTTTATTTCAATCAGGTTAAGTTTTGCATTATCTACTGCCTTTTTTATTACTGGACCTACCTCTTTTCCCTTTGCCATACCTATGCCAACTATTCCATCATGATTTCCAATAACAACCGTAATTGCAAATTTTGTTCTTCTGCCTGAATCGGTCATCCTCTGAACCATCCTTATATCGAGAACCTTTTCCTCCAGATTCGGTAAAAGTATATCAACTATCTGAGGTTCCTTTATGGGAAGCCTTGATGCTATTGCTTCAGACATGCTCTTTATTTTTCCCTCTGCTACAAGCTTTCCCAGCTTAGTTTTCGGAATCCAACCTTCAACTTCTGACATAAATTACTCCTCCGTTTTTATAACTTCATCTATCTTTTTCTTGACCTGATCAAAAATGGCTGGATAATCATCTCCAAGATGATTTCCTTTTATTCTCTTTTCATCCGGAAAAATGCCCTCGCCATGGTTTATCTCAACACCTGCATCTATGAGACCTTTAAGTGAAGCAAAGAGTCTGCCTCCCCTGGATGGAACATGCCTTCCTATGTCAAGGACCATCTCGTCCACACCCTTTGATTTTGCCATCTTTCCTGCAAGATAACCCGTAAGATATGCCGCAGGAATGGATTTTGTGGACTTTGTCCATCCATATTTCTTGAGATCGAGACTCGATGTGTATATGAATGTTTCATCTCCCTTTTCATTATAATTTATTATCTGGACTATTGTCCTCCTAAGTGTTTTCCTTACAACGGCCCTGGGTAATCCAGATTTTAACAGAGCCAGCCTCTTCCTGAAATCTGTCAGATTTCTCCTTCTTCTCCTGAATTTCACCCTGTACGTTGGACTGTCCGCCATTTACTTTATCACCTCTTTCATGTGCATGAGAAGGTGGGCCCTGCTCCTGAACATTCCTCCCTTGGCCAACCTGTAATATTTCCTGTATGTCCTCTTATCAATCTTTCCCTCTTTCTTTAATTTTCTCAGTTCATTCCTTATTGCCCTGATCGTGGATATCCATCTGTCTTTTCTGGATAACCTGGCATGTTTTGTACCTTTCCTTGTACCTGGTCCCTTGCTCCTTCCCTTCATTTTCTGTATTCTCTTCTTTCTCCATCTTGCCCTTGAATTCCCCTTGACGGGGAGTTTTTTTATCAATCCCTTCTTGATCAGCATCCGGACATCTTCCCTGGTTATTGCATCTGAAACCTCCTCTAGACCTTTTGGATCTATGTATACCCTGGATATTCCACATTTGAGGATGTCAGCCGCCATTCTCTTCTGAAAAGATACATCCATATGTCATTCACCCCTGTAATTCAGTATCTTGATACCAAGGGATTTTGCCCTTTCGTATATTTCCTTCCTCTTCCTTTTGCCCACTGATCCTGCAATCCTTATTGCATCCATTTCAGGATTTATTTCCATGAGCTGCTTTACATTGTAAACAAGGATATCCCTGTATCCTGATGGATGAAGACCCCTTACCTTCTTTGGACCTCTATAACCTGAATCAACCATCGGTGGCCTGTACTTCTTCCTTTCCCTCATCTTTGAATGCTTTCCCTTTGGCCTTCTCCATGTCTCTCCAAGCTTTTTGTACCTGAACCATTCCTGCCTGAGAAACGCAGGCCTCTTCCTTGCCATTTCAATTTTTAGTTTGAATAATCTGAGCGTTTCCCTGTCCATCTTCCTCATTCTTCCTCACCTTTGTTTATGATGTAAATACCATCCTGAAATACCCTTGGATCATAATCCTTGATCCTTGTTGCCCTTTCAATATTTGCTGCGGTCTGACCGACCTCTTCAATATTTGGACCGTGAAGCAATATTATATCATTCTTGACCTCAACCTTAACATTACCGTATATCAATGCTTTTCTCGGTCTTTTTTCACCGAGAAAATTTTCTATAACTATTTCCTTGCCCTTTACATTGATTTTCATCGGAAAGTGGGCATAAACTACCTTGAGTTTGTATGTGTATTCATTTTCTACACCATTTATCATATTCCTTACATGAGCATTCCATGTACCTGCAATTGCAGCGTCCCTTTTCTTGGGCAGTTTAACATATATCCTGATAACCTTACCATCAAGTTCCATACTTACATTATCATCCATGAATACCCTGGATATTTCTCCTTTGGGCCCTTTTATCGTCAATTTACCATTATCGTATTTTGCACTTACCTTTTCGGGAATTTCGATCCTATATTCTATCTCTGGCGCTACCGGCATAAATATCACCTCAGTAAACAAAAGCTACAAGCTTTCCTCCAAGCCCTTTCTTCTTGGCCTCGGTATGGGTCATCAGACCTTTGTTTGTAGATATCACTATGATACCATAATCCTGAGCAGGCAGATACCTGGATTCAAATTTTTCTATTTCATCCTTTTTAACCGAAAATCTCGGTTTTATGGCTCCACAGTTGTTTATATACGGTAGGATTTTTATCCTGTAATATCCACCCCTGTTGTTTTCAACATACTCGAATTCCTTAATGTAATTGTGATCCTGCATGATCTTCAGCACCCTTCCAATCAATTTGCTTGCTGGCCTGACTTCTACATCCATCTTTCCTATCTTTGCTGAATTCCTTATTTTGCTTAATGCATCACTCAATGGATCATTCTGCATTCTGTATCACCTCACGAATATTTTCTGAATCCCAGTTCTGGGGCTATTTCCCTGAAACATTGCCTGCATAAATGCAGACCATACCTTCTTACTATACCCCTTTTCCTCCCACAACGATCACATCCCTTTTTCCTGCCATACTCTTTCTTTGGCCCCAACTTCGGTTTTGCCATTATTTCACCTCCAATATCTCCAGATTGAAATTTTTCCTGAAAAATTCCATTGACTCCTCTTTCGTCACCCTGTGCCTCATGGGTATCTTTGATCTCCTTATTCTCCTGTGCATAACCCTGTATCCACCTTTCCTCTTAACCCTTACAGATACATCAAATCCAAATATTCCTATTTCGGGATCATATTTTATGTTCTGAAAATTCGTGTAATCCTTAATTCCAAAGTTTAGATTCCCAAAATCATCAAATGAATATTCGGGTATCTTGAAATTCTTGACCCACAGGGCCCTTCTCAAAAATTCCTCTGCATCCTTCTTCCTTAATGTAACCATGCATCCTATTGACTGCCCTTTCCTGATGCTGAAATCCCTTATTGTTTTCCTTGCCTTTGTTTCTGTTGGTTTTTTACCTGTAAGAAGGTTAAGAACCTTCTTGGCCTTCTCGAGCCTTTCACCCGCTTCTCCAACACCGATGTTTATTACGACCTTCTCAATAATTATTTCACGCATTGGGTTGTTACTGTTCACTCATATTCACCTCCGGCAATTTTATCAGAGGTTTTACTGTACCAACGGGAAATACAAAATCACTTATCGTCTCAAACCCTTCCTTGAATCTTACAATGTTGGGGGTGGATGACCTTGTCTTAAGATACTGATCAATCCTTGCAATCCTTCCTACATTCTGCCCACCGGTTATGAAAGCATATGTATTCTCCTCCAGCGGAATATGCTCGAGTATTTCCCTGTTTTCCAGATTTATTTTCAATGCATCTCCTGTTTTGTATTGCCTTTCATTCATATGAATGTTTTTTCCATCATGAAAATTGTACTGGTACTTTTTGTCTTTTACTACCCTTATATTCTCAATCTTGAGAAGTTTCCACGTTGAATCCTCTTTTGGTATTTCCGTTAACATCATTCTGCCCTTTATATCATACAGTATTCTGTAATACCTGTTTATCGACGGAATTGAAAGAACATCCATCAGACCAACAGGATATTTATGATCTGTCCTTACAACATTGTCCACATATACGATCCTTGAGTTAAGAACCTTTTTTGCTTCCCACATCGTATCTACCAGATGCAGATAATCCCTGAGGATTATGCCCAGGGGTATGGACTCATCCGCCGGATGCGGACCGGCTATCGGTTTTACCGCAAATTTATGCTCCTTTCTGGGTATCTGAACCGACTTCGTTAGATTTAACCTCTTCAGATGTTTGCTCAACACTCTCACCTTCCTCTATTTTTATATTCTTCATTTTTGCAATATTTTCCAGTTTTTCCTTCCTTTTTTTGTCTGACATATCAAGCTTTACTATCTCAACCTTTGATGGGTGTATCCAGGCAGGAATCTGCTTTTTGTCCGTCTTACTCATGAGGATGCCTTCTATGGATATCCTTAATTTCTGCATGTCCACCTTTGAAACCTTTCCTTCCATGCCTCTGTAATTTCCCCTCATTACCCTTACAACATCCCCTTTCCTTACTGCCAATGACCTTATACCATATCTCTGCATTATCTGGTAAGAAACATGCGCATTCAGCAGCCTGTGTCTTACGTGATGTGGAGCATTGTAAAGCTTTTTTCTCATCCTTGACTGACTCATACAATCACCTCAAACTATTGTGGATGCAATGGCAGCTATCCTTGGCCACCTTTCAGCCGCTTCCCTTGCCACGGGCCCCTTGATCTCAGTTCCCTTTGTTTCTCCATCTTCAGTTACAATTACAGCTGCATTGTCCTCGAATTCTACCATTGTTCCATCAGGACGCCTGAACGGCCTCCTCTGCCTTATAATAACGGCACGCATGACCTTTTTCCTTGTATCGGGTGTACCCCTTTTAACACTCACAACAACCACGTCACCTATACCGGCTGCAGGCTGTCTCCTTTTGGTGCTGTGGTAAGTTAACACGGTTATGATTTCAACTATCTTTGCTCCTGTATTGTCTGCACATTCTATTTCTGCCCCCGTCGGCAGACCCCTTGTCTGTCTTCCCGCCAACCCCTTCATCTCTCTTCACCCCCAAGATTTTCAATAACCACAAATGAAACGGTTTTTGCGAGCGGTCTGCATTCCATTATTTTAACCCTGTCACCTTCCTTGACAGATATGCAGTCGGGAACATGCGCATGATATTTTCTTCTTCTCTTCTCATACCTCTCATACTTCTTATCATAACGAAGATACTCTCTAACAACAACTACCGTTTTTATCATATTTGCTGAACTTACTGTACCCTCAATAACCTGACCGTGTACCTTCAGATCACCGTGAAATGGACATTTTGGATCATTACATTCTTTTTCGGGTTGCTTTACTTCAACTCCAATATCTTTCATTTTAATATTTCACCTCCTGTAAACCCTGTCAACCGGCCTTTTCATTATATCCTTACCGTATATGATATTTCCATTAACAAGCATATTCACGCATATTTTCGGGACATATATTCTCTTCCCGGCACTCTCTATCCTTATCATGTTCTTTGTCTCGTCTATTATCTTACCCTTCAGACCTACAATGCTGTTCATGGTCGATTCAACTATCAC
This sequence comes from Thermoplasmata archaeon, assembly GCA_023261745.1. Lineage (GTDB taxonomy): Archaea > Thermoplasmatota > Thermoplasmata > Thermoplasmatales > ARK-15 > JAGDXR01. The sequence continues at coordinate 22,512 of JAGDXR010000040.1, forward strand.
ACAGTCCTTACCAATCAACATCATATCCTGACACCCTTTTCTTTTAACACCGTTTTTATCCTTGCAATCTGCCTCCTTAAGGATTTTATCTTTCCGGGATTATGTGGAGATCCACCCATGGTACTCATGGCCCTTTCATTAAGAAGCGATGACTGCAATTCCTGAAGTTTCTTCATGAGATCATTGTTGTTCATTTCCCTGAGCATTTTGGCCTTCAGTTCCTTCATTTTTATTACCTCCAATTTTAATATTAGCCGGATTTCCTATTATCTTGATCTCATCAGGTAGATTGGAATCAGGTGGAAGTATTCTGACAGTTACACCTATTATTCCTGGTTTTGTTTTGGCAACAGCAAACCCAACCTTTACAGCATGTTTCGGCTGTCCTGAATATTTTATTTTTCCTGCCGTTATCTTTTCCCTCTTTGCCCTGTCTCCCCCAAGCTTTCCACTTACAATTACCTGCGCTCCCTTGGCTCCTGCGTCCATTATTCTCTTGAGTGTGGAATGGGATGCTCTCCTGAAATGCCATCCTGATTCTAATGCTAAGGCAAGCTTTTTTGCCATTATCTGTGCATTGAGATTTATGTTGCCGGATTCCTTTACCTCTATCTGTGGATTTTCTACCCCGTACCTAGTTATCAGTAATTCTGTCAGTTCCTTTATCTTTGATCCTTTTGATCCTATGATCAACCCTGGTTTTTCTACATAGAGAACCACCCTTAATCCCATGGGGGTTCTCTGAATATCAATACCCCCAAATCCGGCATTTTCTGAATATTTCTTTATCTCTTCCTTTATCAGATACCTTTTAACGCTTTCCTGTACGAATTTTTTCTCATCCATTATTCTACCTCCTTAACTATAATCTCAAAATGCACCCTTTCCTTGTAAAATGGTGTTGCTCTGCCATATGCCCTAGGCATGTGCTTTTTGATCGTTTCCCCCTTCTTAACAAGCAGTGAATATATGATGAGCCTGTCCGTATCAAGATTCTGGTGTTCAGCATTCGCCTCAACGTTTTTCAGCAGTTCAAGCACATATTTTGATACCTTTACTGGATACCTTCCTGGACCCATTCCCGGTCTGTGGGATATTGAACCCAGATACCTTCTGTAGGGTATTGCCTTCTCTTTCCTGATAACGGCCTCAAGATATTCTTCCGCTTCCTTCAGATTCTTTCCCTGCAGGAAATTGCAAACATTGACCGAATCCTTTATTGATACGGGCACATTAATTAACCTGGCCCTCGCAGATTTTTCCGGCAATTCATTAACTGTATACTTCTTCATATCACATCACTTCAACGGAACATATTTTGAAGATCTCGTTGCACCAACCCCCGGCGCTGAATGCCTTACTTCCCTCCTTGTCAATACAAATTCTCCAAGGAAATGTCCAATCATCTCGGGTTTTATTTCAAATTCCTGATATTCTTTCCCATTGTATAACTGAACACGCTTCCCTACAAAATAGGGCAGTATGACTATGTCCCTCACATGTGTTTTAACGATATGTATTTCAGGATCCATAAGCTTCTTGAATAACTTGAGCTGTTCACTGTTCATTTCTCTTGAAAGTGATCTCCTTGCCCTCGCATTGAATATCTTTATTAAATCTTCAAGTTTCATGTTTTTTAATTCTTCAAGTGAATATCCCCTGTACTTGAATTCCTTTGTCCTTTCAGTTGAAAGCTTCTGGGCCCTCCTCCTTTTGTTCGTCTGCCTCCTTTTCACATTAATCTTTTCTCCAGCCATTCATTTCACCTCTCCCTCAATCTCTTTTTCTTTGGGGCTATCCTTCCCACCTTTCTGCCGGGTGGAGCGTTCTTTGACACTGTTGACGGCCTTCCAATATGCTGATGATTTCCACCACCGTGCGGATGGTTAAAGGCATTCATTGCCACACCCCTGACAAAATAGGCCCTCTTTGATTTGCTCTGAAAGGCATGTATCTCATTACCCGCCTTGAGAAATGGCTTGTCCTTTCTGCCTGCACCGGCAACCATTCCTACTACCGCCCTACACCGGGGATCAAGCATCCTGAACTGCCCCGATGGCAGCTGAATGGTTGTCTTTTCACCATGTGACACTACTATAGCATAGGATCCCGCAGATCTTACCAGTCTTCCACCATCATTTGGAATCAGTTCAACATTGTGAATTATCGTGCCATCAGGAATGCTTCCCAGCGGAAGAACGTTTCCATCCTTTATTGGAACGGTATTTCCAACCTGTATTTTATCTCCAATTGAAATTCCTGAAGGTGCAAGAATATAATAATAATCCTTTCCAAATTTGACAGTGGCTATGGGTGCCGTATGAGCTGGATGATTTAAAATATCAACAATAACGCCTTCAGCATTTTCAATATCTGGATGTTTTAAGTCCACATAATACCTGTGTGATGGTGCTCTGTATACAGAATGCCCGGATCCGCGTCTCCTAGTCTTTATTCTCTTACCCATCTATATCACCTCAGAATATACCTATCCTTACGGCTATTTCATCCGCATTGAATTCAGGCCTTAATTTAACAAAGGCCTTTTTACCTTTCCTTGAATATAGAACGTTTACACTTTCCACCTTTACTCCAAAAGCCCTTTCAACAGCCCATTTGATGTCCATTTTTGTTGCATCCCTTTTTACTATGAACGCCAGTTTGTTTTCCTTTTCTATCATAAACATCGTTTTTTCAGTTACGTATGGTTTTATTATTATTTCAAAAGGATTGTTCATTGTCATAATACCCACCCTTTGATATTTTCAAGCGCGCCCATCGTCATCACTACCAGCCTTCCTGCATGTGAACCTGGTGCAAGAATCTCTGCATTCAGATTTGTGGGTGTTACAATTTCAACACCCGGCAAATTGTTCATGGCCTTCTTCAGATTCTCATCATTGTTGACAACAAATAATATGCTTTTTGGTGTGTAATATTTTCTTCCCCTGGATTTTCCCTTTCCGGCCCTTATCCTTGTCCCTCTTTTTGCCCTTTCAATATCGTTCTTTAAACCTAATTTATCTAAAACATTGATCAGAACATCCATATTGTTGATGTCCTCAAGCTTATCTTCCATGACAACGGGCAGGGTTATATTTTCCGGAACTATGTGACCCCTCTTCTTAACCATATCCTTGTTTGCAGTCTGTGAAAGCGCCGAGAGCTTTGCAAGAAACCTCTCCTTTTTATTTACCTTTCTGTACCATTTTCTTTTCGTCGTAGGTCCGAAAACGTTTCTTCCTCCAACCATGTTGGTTGATATTACTCCTCTGTCACCATCCGCCACCCTGGGAACTCTGGACCTTCCATGATTTGGACCCCAGTTATGACCAACCCTTCTCATGCCCGTGAAATAATACATTCCATAGGGTTGCCTGGCATTTGACTGAAAACAGTGAACCACCCTCTTTATTATATCAGGCCTGTAAGGCATCTGAAATGCCCTGGGAAGCTCAATTTCTTCCTGAACAGTTCCATCAATCCTGTAAACATTAATTTTCATTCAATTTACACCCCCTGCTTTGATTCCATTGAAATGTATGAAACCTTTATTTCATTCTCCTCAATATTTGCAGAAGTTGGTCTTATGGGATCCCTGAACCTTACCAGTCTTTTGGAAGAACCTGGAATTGAACCATGGATCATTAGATACCCACCCGTTATTTTTCCATAATGTAAAAATCCACCCTTTGGAAGTATTTCCTCCTTCAGTTTCCCATTCTCATCGGGAAGAACTACCCTCAGAATTCTTTTATTGTATTCTGTTCTCTGCTGAAATCCCATCTGCCCCGCCATGGGGACAGTATACATTACCCAGTTTGGATGCCATGGACCAAGGGTCCCCACCAGCCTTCTGTGCTTCCTGTTTTTATGATGCAGAAGTTTTATTCCAAATCTTTTTATTGAACCCTGGAATCCCTTTCCCTTTGTGACGGCAATCACATCAACCAGTTTTCCAGCCCTGCTGAAATCCTTAAAGTTCAGCTCTTTCCCCATTTTGTCAATGGCATATTTAATTCTATCCTCGATCTTTCCTCCTCCAACACGCAGTTCAAAAATCTCTGGCCTCTTTTTAGGAACGCCTGAAATCCTGTATGGCTTTGTATAAACAATCAACCTGACTTCTTCTACGGATGCAATGTCTATTTCTTCAATTTTTATTTCCCTTATATTTTTTATCTTTGGTATCTTCCTGAAAATTTCTTTATCAACCTTTTCCGTCCAGAATTCCCTGTAAATCTGAAGACCGTAGGTTGTTTTCTTGTAAAGCCTCATACCTGCAACACCTATAGGCGGAACTTCAACAACAGTCACAGGCATGAAAATTTCCTGTCCTGAAGTATTGCTCTTTTTTCTCCAGTCTGTAATAAGAACGTGCGTCATACCAACTTTGTATCCTGCAAATCCCTGTATCCTCGGACCTTCATCTATTTCAGGGTAGCTGTCTATATGAGGAACTATACTCCTAGCCCTCTTTCTTGGGTAAAAACCCATAGAACCATGTCTCCCATGATGCGGGGTCGCCATTAAATCATACCTCCTTTTTTAATCATCAACCGTGACACTTACTGATGCAGCATAACGAACCGCACCAGTGCGGGATATATTTATCCCTGAGTGTCTGGTTTGATGAGCTTTATAACCTTTAAATACGTGCAGTATAAAAAGGTTTTGGATATCCTCATTTTATCATTAATCCCATAATATTCAGTTTTACCTTTTATTACGATATGTTTGTATCTTAAAATTTTTATTTTTCCCTGAAACCGTATTTCCCTTTCATGGGAACAAATGCCACATCCCCTAGATATTCCTTTATTATTTTATTATCCATCTTTGTTATTTTCAGTAATTGCTGATTGTAATTATTTCCAACAGGTGCAAGTAAAATACCATTGTTATTCAGCTGTTTGATGAAATTTTCATTTATGACCGGAATACCGCATGTTATGATTATGCGATCATAAGGAGAAAATTCGGGTAAACCTCCAGACCCGTCCCGGTTAAACAGGAATATCCTTTCCCTGAAATTACAGTAATTTTTTATCTTTTCAATTGCGATTAAATACAGACTCCTGTCGATTTCAACAGAATATACATATCCATTTCTGGAAAGGGATGCCAGAAGACATGTGTTGTATCCCAGGCCAGTGCCAATCTCAAGAATCTTATTACCGGGTTCAATATCGAGCAGTTCGAGCATCATGGCCACCATATGTGGCGCAGAAACCGTTTGACCGTTTAAAGTTGGTAACGGTTCATCTATATAAGCTTCATTTTCAAATTCTGAAAGAACAAAATTTTTTCTGTCCACTCCAAGCATTGCTTCTTCTACTTCTTTCTTTTTAATGAAACCTTCATTTTTAAGATTTTCAATCAGTGTTTTCAGGTCCATCATGATATTTTCTTCTTATCCTGTAAACATAAATATAATGGAAAGACAATTTCATTTCACATATTCTTTCAAAGTTATACATGGAAAATTCTTCAATAATATTATCAATATCGTTGAATGAACTCAGTACAATATAAATTGTTCCATCTTCATTAAGATGGTCATATGCTTCCCTGAGAAATCTTTTTATTATTTCTGAACCGTTCTCTCCTCCATAAATTACAATATCCTCATCATAATCTCCAGGAAGATACGGTGGGTTGAATATTATGGTGTCATATTTTTCATTTATGTTTTCAAAAAGATCAGAAACAATGCACTTTATTTGCCATATTTCATTCTTTATATGGTTTATGCTTTCTATGTCAATATCTGCTGCAGTTACATCATACCCCCTCTTAAAAAGCTCAATTGATATTATTCCTCTCCCTGCTCCCATCTCAAGTATTTTACCATTTGGTTCCACACAGTCCAACAATAAAAATGTATCCTCACCTGGTTCGTACAACACAAATTTTTTAAACTTATTTTTATATATATATTTTTGGGTGGGCGGATGTATATAAAATATCATGGACATGCATGCTTTGAAATAGGCAACGGTAAAAGGGTAGTTTTTGATCCACATGATGGAAAAAGCATAGGTTTGCCTGTGCCGAATCCTACCGCAGATCTGGTTTTCATTACACACGAACATTTTGATCATAATGCAACTTCTGTTGTCAGGGGAAATTTCAAAATTATCAGAAATCCAGCATCCGGAGAAGTGGATGGAATACGATATGATTCCATTACAGAATATCATGACAACGATATGGGAAGGCAGAGAGGAACGGTTAATATATACAAAGTATATGTTGAAAATCTTTCCTTTGTGCATGTAGGAGACCTTGGACATATGCCAGATGAAAAGACAGTAAAATTCATGAAAAATGCGGATTTTATATTTCTTCCTGTAGGATCCGTATATACAATAAATGGTGATCAGGCCGCTGAAGTGGTCGGTTTAACAAATCCAAAAGTTGCGGTTCCCATGCACTATTCGACTGCAAAAAGCAAACTTGGCCTGGAATCATATGACAGGTTTTTGAAACATTTTAATAAGGATCAGGTGAAATTCGTGGGAAAGGAAAAGAAATTCAACAAAGAAGAAATAAATTCAAATAAAACGGAAATATGGGTTTTTGAATGATTTTATCATATATTCAGCGCTTCCTCTATCCTCGAAACTTCAACAACCGTTGAATTGCTTCCTATATATGCCCCTTTGGAATTTGCGATCATGGATGCACCTATGAAAATTGATCCAAAGTTAGCTGTAACAATGTATGCCGGTACACCAAAAACAGATGAAAGATACTTCAGTTCATCATCATCAACCTGAGGATTTACAAGAAGGGCGTTTTTTGTTACCAGGGCAACGGAACCAACTGTGGGAATACCTCCTATCTTTCCCTTTAAAACCTCTACATCAAGAATATCACCTATCAATTTTAAACTTTCATCGGAAAATCCTTCGTGTACAAGAGCTGCCTTGTCATTTGCCAGAATATCATTACCGATTGCATTAAGTTTATCTTCCAGAAATAATATGTTGTAATCATTTTTGAGAAATTCAACATCCTCCAGATCAGAAAAGTCAGGTAATATTATGCCGTGTGAATTTATAACAGTCAGGCTGCCTATTATGGGTGATCCGCCTATATATGTAAGATACGTTTCAACTCCTAATGACCTCTTTATATCATTTATTGAATTTTCCTCACAATCTTTGGGAAGCAATGCAATGTTTTCATTGGCTTTCGCATATACTCCTATATATGGGCTTCCCCTTATCTGCCCTTTTAACAACATTCAATACGACCTTATCACGGCAAATGGACTTCTACGAGCTCTTCCTCTGGAAATCGCAATATTTTTGCCTTTATTTCGCTAGGAGGCTTTTTTCTTCCTCTTTCCCATATCTTCTCATTCAATAAAGGATCTATCCAAACTTTATCAGGATCAACCTTAAATTTCTTTGAAACATATAACCTAATAAAAGTAGCAACAGCATCGGATTTCCTGCTTCTAGGAACAGGTTTGATATCCCTGAGGGATATTGTGATCATGAATTCATTTTCTGCCATTTTTATCACCTCATACCTTCATTTTATTCCTTCTCCAGTTTCTCCTATGCGAATGGGTTGTAAACTTCCTGTTTGTTTTCATCATGACCCATCCAGGAACTCTCCTGTTTCTTTTTACCATTTTTACAAGCCTGATTTTCCTTCCAAATGGTTTATTTCTTGCCATTTTCATCTCCTCTCTATCTTTATATCTCTACTTTTTTCAGTTAGCTTTGAAAGCAACATTTTTAATTCGTCATCCGTTATTATCCTGTTCAACCTTCCTATCTGAGCAAGATATATTATCTGGTTTTCAACTGCTTCAGCAAGCTCTGGTTTGACTAGCCTCACATTTGCCAGTCTCTGCCTGGCCTCTGTGGTGAGATATTGCCTCAATATCCTGCTTTTCTCTTCCTTTACAGCCTTTTCCTTTTCTTCTTCCTCTTCAGCTCGGGCTTGTTCGGCAAGGAGTTGAGCCATTTTCCTTCTCCTTATCTCTTCAAGCTCCTTATCCTCCTCGTCCATAACACTCACCCTCAATTCTCTTTTTTTACTTCCTTGGATTTTATGATCTCTTCCGCAAGTTTCTCAAGATATGAAATACCTTTGGGTGTTAATTTTCTACCTTCCTTTCCAACAGAAGTATATCCCAGTTTATCCAGTTCCTGTAAACATTTTCTTGTAATGTTCCTGCTACCCTTAACTGCATGATACCTCTTTGTACCCCTGTCCCTCTTTCCCCCATAGTCACTTGCTAACCTGGATGTGCCTATCGGCCCCTTTATATACAATTTCCTGAATACGCTTGCCATTCTTGTATAATACCATTCATCCTGAACTGGCCCCGTCTCCCTGTGTGGACCGGTTTTAACCCATTTTACCCAGTCAGGAACTTTAACGTTCTCATTCTTCAACCTATCAGCTAGTACTTTTATAAATTCATCCGGATCAACATCATATACTGTAACCATACCTATCAACCTAATATTTTTGAATTTATAAAGTTTATCACAATCCTGTATAAGAAAATTTCGCAAATTAAAAAATATCAAAAAGACCAGTGGACCGGCCGGGATTTGAACCCGGGGCCTTTTGCTTGCGAAGCAAACGATCTACCAGCTGATCTACCGGCCCTCTTTTTCTGCATATTCTTCGGTATCAATAGAGGCCAGTAAATCGTTATTGTCAATCATGCTTAAAAAATTTTCATATAACCTTTTGGAATAATATACGAGTGTGGTTATTGTTTTGTCCTTTTCTTCAAGTTCTGAAAATGGTTTCAAATAATTCATCATGAGATTTTTCTTAAAATTATCAAAAAGTATGGTAAAATTTGGGTTTGCGGATAGTACAATCTGCCCCATGTCCCTCTTTTTTTCTACGAGATTTATGTCCATAAGAATTGAAAGGCTTGCATATACCCGTGCTATGGAATATCCACTTTTATCAACTATCTCCTTAACAGTTAAAGGTTTTTCAGAAAAATAGAGAGTTGTATAAACTGTACTTGAACATTCATCAAGACCAAGATAAGAAACCATCTTTTTAAATAGGTTTTTAATCTCCTCCATCATAGATATATATAACATACTTATTTATAAACATTATGCTATATGCTAACAAAGCTACTGAATCTCACCAAAACTTCGAATCCAGTTGCACTCATGAAAAAATTTCATTGAACGATAAGGACCAACATGTTGATTTCAACCTGAAGTTGTGCAGAGTGTCTATATTCTGAATATCAGAGTTTCACTGCTTCCCTCAAACTTCTAACTTTTCTATAAAAACCAGAATTATATAATTTAAAATTTATTTTTTTAGACCATTTAATAAATAATTTATATGTATATTATTTATTAAAAACATGGTTGATGAAAATACGGTTTTAATGTTATTATCTTCGGTAATAGCCTTCCTATTCTTCATCATACTGTTTTATAAATACATGATAAGAAGGGATTCAAAATTTCTTTACTGGTCCATAGGTCTTTTGTTCATGTTTTTCGCATATCTCATAAATTTCTTTTCCCTTATATATTCATGGAATAATCTGCTTTTTGATTCATATTATTTTTTTGCAATGGCAAATGTGGGTTTTCTAGGTCTGGGATCCGTTTCCCTGATAAATAAAAATAAAATTACAATGTTACTTTTGACTTACAATATAATTATGTCCATGATTTTTCTTTTTGCAATATTATTTTCAAAAGCTAATCTGAATCTTGTTTTAAAGGGTAATTTCAATGCATTTCCAGCCTACGTATCTTTGCTTGGTGCACTGATCACTGTTCCTGGGGCCATATTTCTAATATTTATTTCCCTTTATTCCGCAATAAAACTCAAGAATAACAGGAATGCTCTTTTATACAATTCCTTGATTGCACTCGGCGCCATTATATTTTCAGCTGATGGATCCCTTACATTATCAGGAAATGTGACATTTTATTATACATTCCTTTTCCTTGGACTCGTGTTGATGTTTACTGGATTTCTGAATAGTATAAGTTTTAACAGTAAAATCGAAGTAAATGTTGCTAGAGATTTATCATAATAATTTTCTCCTTAATTTTTTATATGTCTGCTACTCCTCGCTAAAGCTTCGGAGCCTGTTGCTGGTCTCCCCTCCACCTGTGGCTGGAGGTTCATCGAACCGAAACGATCGGCTGACTGTGACCTTTAATACTCAAATATAAAGAATATTTCAATATTCCTTGAGGCGTTCAGTTCAAACCCACAGTTCTTGCATCTGAATAATTAACCGTGCCTGTTATTTTTATCTATGTATCTGCACCTTGAACATTTATGCAATGTGTGTTCGGAATTTACATATACCACAATCTTATCTGCATCCTTGGCCCTGTATTTTATGAACCTTTCCAGTTCTGCTTTTGACCTGATCCAATCATTTTCCTGAATTTTATGCTCAGAACGTTATGTCTCATATCTGCGTATTTCAATGATTCAAGCGCAATCACATCATAGGGAAGTGAAACAATTCTCTTTGAGATCATATGATTGACATCACGCACGATCCGTCTTTTTCTTCCGCTTATTTTTTTCAATTTCCTATGAGCAGAACGAGCACCTAAGTGCTGTAATCTCCTCTTTAAATATTGATATCTCCCTTTCACTTCCCTAAGATGTTTGCTGTTGAAAAATATATTGTTCGACAGTACTGCTATGTTCTTTATTCCTCTGTCTATTTTCAGTACTTTCACATTTTCTTTTTTCAACACCTCCTTATCAGGTATCTTTACCTGAACCATTATAGATATCGTATTCCTTCTTTCATCTATTACCAGCTGGGCATTTGTGTATTCACCCCTGTATTTCTCGATTAAGGATGAATGCGCCACTGGATATACCAGCCTGTCCTGTACTGTGATGAGAGATATCCTATGTGAATCTGGATAGAACTTGAACGTCCTGTTATTATACCTTATTGTGAGTGATTTCTTCTTTATTTTCTTCTTGATTTTGGTTGCCTTAAATGCTTCCAAAGCTGTATCTCTGGCTATCTGCACCAGTGCTGATAGTAGTGTGGGTATCCTTTCCTTCACAGTCCTGTATTTACCTTTATTGATTCGGTTTATTGAACGTCTTATTCTCAAATCGTAGTCCATAACTATCTGTGTTGCTTCTTTGAACTGCCTAGCAGTTTAAATGAGTGATCTATCATACGGAAGCTTCAGTTTGATAGTTTTAAACATTATTTATTAGGATAGCAAAATTATCAATAAGCCTTTCAATTGAGGGAAGTTTGTGTATCTCCTCCCTGAAGGTCGGAGTTTTACTGCTTCCCTCAAGCTCCTAACTTTCCTGTAATCCAATGTGATTATATAAAAAAAATAAACATGAAATCTCCAATCTTTAGCGATGAAAGTATGTCAGTAAAATTTTATATATAAATCTTTTAAGTATATATTCAATGAATAACAATATTTCTTCAAGCGACAGAATGGAGGTGGTAAACTCACTGAGGAAGAAGGCAGGTTATGATTTCATTGAGGAGGAATTACCTCCAATAATTAGAAGTAAAATAGGTAGATTATCTGAAAAATGGGGGAAAATAAAATCCATGATTATGGAATATAATAATAAATCTGAAAACATAAAAAGAACAATTAATCTTTGCAAAACTGAAATAATTCTGTTAACAATTTTAATTCTCTTCACACTATTGGTGAACTGGCCGGCATTACTGATCTATTTTGGCCTTTCATTTCTATTAGGATATAGGGATCAGAAAATATTTATATATTCTATAATAATATTGATTTTGATCATCATATTATTTTTTGTAATAAATATATATTCTGTCTATATAATATCCGTATTATTCATTGGAGTATTCATTATATATTATAAAAATACTAAGGCTAAGAAAAATTATCTTGTTACCCTAAAAAACAATATAGATAATTTGGAAAGGGAATTTGAAAATGAATTAAATGATCTCTCTGATGAAATATTGAAATCTCACGAATACGTTTTTGAGGCAAAATTAGAAGGAAACAAAAATGTTGTTATAAATAAAAATATATCGAGAAATATAACAATAAAATGTGTGAGCTGTGGGGCTCCATTAACATTTGATCCTTCCCAGTATAAGTGGGAAAGAGGATCAATTGTGATTGAATGCCCTTACTGCGGAACTAAAAATTATGTGAATAAGGATATTTTAAATAAATAAATTTTTAGTTTTTTAAAAATATGATCGGTAAAAAAGTTTAAAAAAATGAGTTGAATTATGATTTTATGGAAGATGGTAACTTAATCAAAGCTGAAAAATTTTACGAAAAGGAAATGTTTGACAGTGCTTTGGAATTATATTTAAAGGAATTTCCCAATCTGGATAATGAAAAGAAAATTGAAGTTGCAAAAAAGATTGCTGAATGCTATCTTTATAAGGAAAAACCTGACGTTGAAAAAGCACTTGAATATGAAAATATAGTTTTAAATGGATTGAAGGATAAGGATCTTTTGAGGGAAAAGATTTTTTATTCAACTATACTTTCAGAAAGGGATCCCGAAAAGGCAAAATCAATTATTTTAGAAATAAAGGATGAGGCAGAAAAAAATGGTTATAAAGATATATTACCTGAGATCTACAATTCTATTGGTTTAATGCTCTGGAATACAAAGGAATCGGAAGATTATTTCATAAAAGCCATGAATTTATCTGCGGAAAACCATGACCTGGAGAATTACATAACAGCAATTCAAAATCTTGCATATATGGAAGCCGAAAGGGGTAATAGGCTTAAAGCAATGGAACTTCTTCAGAAGGCCATAAACACAATTGAAAATGAAAACGAAAAATTGCCAAAAACCAAGAGGAAAAGCTTTAAGGAATCATATTCAGATCTGTATGATCAGGCAGCAAATCTGGCAATGGATATGGAGGATTTTGACCTGGCCATGGAAATATCTGAAAAAAGTTCAAAATATTAAAGTGAAAAATTTTCCTTAATTAATTTAATCAATTTTTCCATTATATATTCATTGACTTTTTCTCCAAGTTCCCTGGTTGCTCCTGAAGGATCACTCAGTGTCCCATATGGATATATTGATGAATAATTGTCTATTATCATATATTTGCCCTTTCCATGGAATAAAAATTTTGTATCCTTTTTAACCAGATCGGGTCTTATTGCCATCATTCTTGAAGTTTCTATTAAACCTGCATGGGAATCATTTTCAGGGACTAGATTTCCTCTAAGCTCGTAAGCAATATCATAATCGGACAGAAACATGATTTTGACAGTATTCTCTCTGACTATTTTAATTGCTGCATCCCTTATGGCGGCCATGTGGATCGATCCAGCGTGTCCTGAGATTATCAGAATTTTTGTGAATTTCCATTTTATTACGGATAACAGAATATCATAAATTAGGGATCTCAAAGTGTCAAATGATACCGTTATTGTTCCCTCAAAATCATCCAGATCGGTATTTCCATAATATATGGATGGCAGTATCACCGATTCTATTTTTTCTGATATTTTATTGGCAACAAATATTGCCTGGTCTGTATCAGATGATAATGGAAGATGAGGCCCATGCTCCTCGATTGAACCAACGGGTAAAATTACCAGAACATTATCCCTGTTTAATTTTTTAAAATCCTCAAATGTCAGATCTGTCCAATTAACCATGTTAGTTGATTAATTTAAGAATATAAAAAATTAACTGAAAAAGAAACAATAATTAATTTGAAAGATATTATGCATATGTGATTGATATGAGCATGGAAGATGCATTGAAGATTAGGGATCTAGCTATTCAGCACAATAAATATTTTGAGGAGTCAATTCCATTGATAGCAAGCGAGAATGTTATGTCCCCTCTGGCGAGGGAAATGCTTTTGACTGATCTCGGTTCAAGATATGCTGAAGGGCTACCGGGAAAGAGATATTATCAGGGAAATCAGTATGTGGATCAGATAGAAATATTGACAACAGATCTGGGTAAAAAATTATTCAATACAGATTATGTGGATGTAAGACCAATATCTGGAACAAATGCCAATCAGGCAGTTGTTTTTGCACTGACAAACCCTGGGGATCTCATTACAACCATACCCCTGGCCAGCGGTGCGCATATATCCAGTGCAAAGTTTGGGACTGTAGGTTTCAGAGGCTTGAATCCCATTCCATTACCCTTTGATCATGAAATCATGAATGTTGATGTCGATCTTGCCTCTAGAATTATTAAACTGGTAAAACCAAAAGTAGCTCTTTTTGGACAATCCGTCTTTCTGTTCCCAACTCCATTGAAAGAACTTTCAGATGCGCTTCAGGAAGCTGATTCATTTGTATGGTATGATGGTGCGCATGTCCTGGGTTTAATTGCTGGAAAAAGGTTTCAGGATCCTCTGAGAGAGGGAGCACATGTTATCACAGGAAGCACACATAAAACTTTACCTGGTCCCCAGAGAGGAATAATCCTAGGAAATTCTAAGAATGAAGATATGTGGGAAAAGGTGCAGAGGGCAGTTTTCCCGGGAGTTATATCAAACCATCATCTCAATACTATGGCAGCATTGGGTATCACATTTGCGGAGCATCTGGAATATGGTGAAGCATATGCCGACCAGGTTATAAGAAATGCGAAAAGGTTGGCGGAAACAATGCATTCACTGGGATTCAAAGTTCTCGGCGAGAAGGTCGGATTTACAAAAAGCCATACGATTTTGGTGGATGTCAGGGAATATGGAGGGGGAAGAAAAATAGCTGAAAATCTTGAAAAGGCAAACATAGTTTTGAATATGAATCTTTTGCCTTACGATGATCAATCAAAGCCAAGAAACCCCAGTGGCATAAGGCTTGGAACACAGGAATTAACTAGAATAGGAATGAAGGAGAGCGATATGGACCATGTTGCTGAATTGATCAAAAAGATAACAATAGATAAAAAGAATCCCGAAGATGTCAGGAATGAGGTAATCGAGTTTAAGAAGAATTTCAGGACTGTAAAATACTGTTTCAACGACAATTTTGAGGCATATAAGTATATAAAATTAATTTAAATCTTTTAAATTTTATTTATTTATAATTTGAAAACATTTATGCTTTCATATACCTTGATTTATTTATGAAGATTGCACCTTCGATAGTATCAGCGGATCTAACATGCCTTGAAAATGTTATTGAAATACTTGAAAAGAATGGTATTGATCTTTATCATGTTGATGTGATGGATGGCCATTTTGTTCCTAACATTACAGTCGGTCCAGACTTCATAAAAAATTTGAGAAAATTAACTGAACTGCCTATTGAATCCCATCTTATGATAACCAATCCGGAAAAATATGTAAAAAGATTCATGGAAGCAGGATCAGATATGATAACATTACATTCTGAATTGAGTTCTTCAAAGGATATATTGAAAAATTTAATGGATGTAAAAAGAGGCATTGCAATAAATCCATCCACACCAGCTGAAATTTTAAATGATTATTATGGTATTGTTGATTATGTTCTAATAATGTCTGTAAATCCCGGTTTTTCAGGTCAGAAATTCATCCCTGATGTGATACCGAAATTGATAAGAGCTCGTGAGATATTCGGTGAAAAAATTGAAATTTCGATTGATGGAGGCATAAATTCAGAAACCGTAAAATTTGTAAAAAATTATGTTGATATAATCTGTTCCGCCTCAGGAATTTTCAGTGGAAATATAGAGGAAAATTTAAAAAAGTTAAGATTGAATTCAATCCCATGATAGAGGTACATTGCATTTTGGACAGAATGCTTCTTGATTTGGTAATTCCGTTTCGCACATTGGACAGAAACTTTTTTCCTCATTCCTGACAACATTAAATAATTTTATGCTTGAAAGATAATCCTTTGCAACCTTTATTTTGTTTATTGATATTCCTGTTTTGTCAGAGATTTCTTTGATATCTGCATTTCTTATATCCTCTATTGTCCTGTAACCTGAATTGAACATCTTTTCTGCATCCTGAAGAGTAAATGAAGGAAGTTTAGATATTGATTTAATCTTATATTTTGCGTATAATGGAGTGATTCCTATTTCTACATCCCCTTCCATTATATCATTAAAGGATCTCACCAGTGCTTCAACTATCTGGTCAGTAAAATTCATTTCCGCTATTTTCAATTCCCTTATCATCTGATCCTTCCTTTTATTTATGATATTTTTTAAATACATTGAATTGGTAAGACTTACTTTGATAATATCATCAAATTCGGTATTTATCTGATACTTCATATAAGAAATCCTTCTCAATAATTTTTTATAAATTTTTTCTTCCTCAAGTGAATCATCTTCATTGAAATCTATGTAAAATTTGAATTCTCCTATTTCCTTGTAGGCAAATCCTTGGGGCAGCTGATATTCAAACTTTACCATTGAGGGGGTTATTGTTATCAGCTGACCCTCTACTCCTACATTATATCCATTTAACTCTATTTCACTTTTTAATTTTCTTGCATCCAGTTTTGATAATATAAGTTCAAGGGTGTTTGCCATGGGTTTGTATATATCCCCCAGCTTTTCCCTGTTTAATATTATCTTGTATTCTTTTCCCTTCCATGAATCGGTTATCTCAATATCCATAGAATTCAAAAATCTCCTTATCTGGACTTTCATGTTAACCAGAACAGGATTGTATTTCATCTGTGTTTCAATAATTATTTTTTTGACCGGTTTTGACTGTTCCCACTCCCTCTCCTTCTTTAATTTTTTCAGCTCATTTTCAAAAATAAACAATGATTCCACGAGGTTTTCAAGGGCCTCGTTTACCATATATTTTCCTCTCTCAATTTTGACAATGTCAAAATCGGTTTTTGATACAAATTCTAAGATGGTACTTGGGAAAAATGGATATGATATGGAAATGAACTCCTGAAGTACATCTCTGTTAACCAGATCCTTTCTTATCATTTTCAGATATTTCTTGGAAAATAATTCCACAAAATTGTAGTATTCCTTTACAATGTTTACAATATTGAAATTTTCAAAATTCTCATGAAATATTTTCTTTAATCTTTCAGCCCTGGAGAGTATCCATTCATCCAGGACATTTGCATTCTTTCTTGTTCCATATATTAAAGAAAATCTTAGAATGTTGTCTATGTAACTCCTTATTTTATCGGCCTTGTCAATGTCCTCAATATTCAGAACACCGGATTTTTTGGATGCAGATGTAATCCTGAAAAGTTCAGGATCACTTTCCATTATGTTTATTTTATTAGAATCAACATAATCAATGTAAATGTCTTCAATGTAATTTGTTTTTGTTGCTGATATAAAATTAATTAACATTGAAATATTTTTTAATTTTTTATGATTGATCTTTATTTTGTTTTTTATGGAGTTTGAAAATGCGTAGATTCCAACAGGTAAAATATTTGGATCATAGGAATATTTCAGAACCATTCTTCCTCCACAGCTACAATCCTTTTCTTCCTTTCCGAATTCTATCTTACCGCATTTTTCACATTCCAGTATAGGCAATCTTGGATAGTTCTTGAATTCCTTGGAAATCATAATGGATTTTCTGTAAACCTGTTTTTCAATGCTCTTGGGATGTATTCTTACATTTAGCTGGTCAACAGTTAAAAATACTGCATTCTGCCTTTTCTTTCTTACCTTCTTATTACAGTACTTGCATTTTGGAATGTTTCCCATTACATCATCATGATCTATTATTTCAACTTCCAGTTTCACGCTCCTGTCCACATACTTTTCATCAGATGCATTAACATCACCTGATAATATTCGTGTTTGCAGATTGGGTTGTATTATTGGTTTAAATAATTTGAAATAACTCTGAATGTCTGTGCCCATTTTTTCTTCATATTTTGCCGGGAATATCACTTTCTTTTCTATTAATTTATTATATGTATTTCTCTCTATAACCCATCTTTCATTTCCTTCATTCTGAATATAAAAAATATCATAAGAATTGATCGTCAACCCCTGTGCAGATAATACAACATCTTCAGGACCATAGAAAATAAAAAATGTATTGTTATCTATCTTTATTTTTGCATATAAAATCTTGCTTTCCCCAAGTTCAAACATGATGTCCTGCTTTGAGAGGGCAGTTTTACAGAAATCACAGTAGTATTTTGGGCTTCCATCGACATATAATTTTCCAGAGGAATATAGATTACCTATAATATTATCAAGCTGCGAGATTGATTTGATATCGGATGATATAAGAGATACACCATTAGTAATATTTTTCATGAGATTTTTAATCTGTACAAAATTTACCTGTGTTTTTTTAACAGATGTTGGGGGTAGTGCTATAATGGGAATGACCAAACTACCTTCCACAAGATTCATTCCATATGATAATATAATCTTTTTATTTGGATTTTTAAATAAAATTTCATCTAACCTATGATAAATATCCGAATAAGAAATCGAAACTAACATTTCATTATCGGGTGGAAGTTCTATTGGATAGGTCCCACCTGTTAATTTTCTTTCACCCATCATTTTGATTTTTAATCGTTATATTTCATTATAAATTTATCTATTTGTTACATCAATTTTTTATATATTTTTTCATAACATCCGGAATTAAATCAATCATTTCACTCGTATAATAGAAGTTTGAATGTTTCTCAAATGCTTCAATGCCTGAATTTCCAACTATGAAAGAACCCATACATGCCGCATGATAAGGATCTATACCCCTTGCCATTAACCCTGCAATTACACCTGTTAAAACGTCTCCTGTTCCACCCCTAGTCATGGAAGGATGGTGAAATATTGCATTTCTTTTTAACCTTTCACCATCGGTAATTATATCCGTACTACCCTTTACCAGTATTGTTACATTCAATTTCATTGAATAATTCTTAATTACCTCCTCAATGGGATCTTCACCAAACATTTCCCTGAATTCACCTCTGTGAGGTGTTAGTACACCAAGATTTTTAAAATTTATATTTTTTACTGCAAGCAGGGCATCTGCATCTACAACAACCTTTCTTTTGTTTTCAATTGCAAAATTAACTATTTCCCTGACAGTTTTTAAAACATCTTCATTTGTTGATATCCCCGGTCCAATCGCAAGAACTACATCCTTTTCCTTCATCATATCTTTCATCTCATGTGTCAGTTCGATGTATTCATTACCTCCATTACGTAGAATCATATCATTGAAATTCGCACCCAGTATTGAATGGATGGACTTGGGTGAAAAGAGGTAAACCAGATCCACTCCCATCCTGCCTGCAGCCTTTGATACATATAGAGGTGCACCAAAATAATGTATGCTCCCGGCTACAACCATCACCAGACCATTCATCCCTTTATGTGATTCCTTACCGTTCATTCTATATAAAATCATTTCACCTGGACCCACGGATTCAATTACTTCCAAGGGAAAACCAACATTCGCAACCACTATTTTTCCACAGCAGTTTTCATCCATACCCTTCTTAATAAATTGCATCGTGACCGTTAAAGTCGGTTTTATTCTAACCTTTGTGGGAAAACCGCTCGGTACATCAACTGAAATTACACGTTTCCCTGATTCATTGACTTTCTGAATTATACTTCTGAAAGGTTCCCTTGGCTCATTGTTTAATCCAATCCCTAACATGGCATCTATGATCATATCATATTCATCCAATGATAATTTATCATCCATTATGACACCTTTCTGTAAAGCTTCATTGTATTTTTTTATGCAAAGTTCAGATGCTGGAGGGGAAACCGGATATCCATGAACTTCGAAACCATTCATTTTTAGTTCTCTGGCAGCAACATAGCCATCCCCTCCATTATTACCTGAACCGCATATGACAAGGATTTTTGTTGGTTTGAATGATATCGCCTCAGATGCAACTGATTTTCCTGCATTTTCCATTAAACTTTCCATATTGATATTGAAAAATTCAGCATTTTTATCCAGTATTCTTGCATCATCTATATCGTACATAAATAATGATATGAAAAAAGAATATAATATTTTATTTCAATTTTTATTTTATAAATTTTCTTTTATTTCTATTATTTTATCTAAATCCATCCTTGTGAAATCAACTAAAAATAACGTGATTATAGCTATCAATAAAGAAGCCACCCCAAGATACTGCATGTTAACTATTGCCGTCCTGGATTCAAATTCCGATGAACCTACAAAAAATAAACCCAGTAAAGAACCGAATTTCCCCATCATAACAGCAAAACCATAAGCAGATCCTCTGTACTCGGTTTTTGCAAGTTCAGCGGGAAAGATTCCTACCGTGGTGCTGACGAACTGGATAAAAATTTCTGCAACGGCAATTGAAAATATTAAAACTGATATCGATGAATTTATCCATATCGGTATAGTAAAAAGTACTATCGACACACCTATTGATCCTGTTATTTGCAGAATCTTTCTCCCTATAATATCTACTATATACATAACTATAATTGAAACTGATATTATGAGTCCACCAATTAAAAATGCTGTTATTAATTCAACTGTATTGAGAAATAAAATCTGTTTACCCATTCTGGATAGAATGTAAGGTAAAAACAATGATGTCCCATAGGCTGCCATATCAAATAAAAACCAGTTTATGGAATTTAAAATTGTATATTTCCCTCCACGACCAGAAAACATTGATCTGACAATCTCAATACCATAGGATTTACCCTTAAGATTTTCCCATTTTTGGGATTCTGAAATTCTGCTCCTAAAATATATTGCAAATGGTGCAGGTATTAATCCTATACCTATTAAGAGCCGCCAGCCCACTGGATCTGCGGGCATAATCAGGGGAATCACAAAAGATATCAAAACACCAAAGGTTGCTCCGAGGGTGTAAACTACGTTGAGAAAAGCAAGATATTTCCCCCTGACATTGGGGTTGGAAAATTCAGCCACATATGAATTGGCTATTGGAAATTCTGAACCCATGAAAAATCCAAATAGAATTCTCATTATAACATTAATATAAAAAATTTCAAAAGATATTGATAATAAACCAAATATTAAAAGAAAAATCAGATTTAATACATACATTCTTTTTCTGCCAAAAATATCAGTAAGAATTCCAGAAAACATGGGGCCAATAAGATAACCTAAAAGGATTGCACCTAAAAATATTGTTGTTGTTAAAGGTTGTATTAAATATGGATAAAATGTATTTTTCATGTATATAATTCCCCATGGAAGAATTCCTACCTCATAACCAGATATGAATAGTGATGTTGAAAAAATAAATAAAACGTATATGTATTCCCTTTTTAATTTTCTTTGTGATCCAGTTTCTTCCATTTACTGATGATATGTAAATTAATTATATATATTTTAATTATCAGAGTTTTTCCTAAATTTTATTCATTGAGTTTTAAGAATTGTATAGAACTTGTATTTTAATCACCTGACTTTTTAGGTATTTTTATACACTAAGTCTCTTATTTTTTCCTGGATTGAACTTAATTCTACCAATGTTTCCCATTTAAAT
>JAGDXR010000062.1 GCA_023261745.1 Thermoplasmata archaeon
TTCGAGGATCAGAATGTGGCGAATACAATACTTAACAACCTTTCAGGAAATTATTGAACCCTTTTCAATTTTTTTAAATATTTTTCAATAAGAAATATAAGAAACAATGAAATGATTATAATCATGTAAAAAATGTATGGAAATCTTGAACTGATGCATTGCGCAAGGAAACCACCAATTAATGAAAATAAAGAAATGCCTATTCCAAAAAATAATTCATATACTGCAATGCTTTTTCCAGAATCAATGCTTTTATCCATTGATATTTCTATTAATGGAAGCGATATTCCGAGTGAACTACCCATGGCTACTAGGAATGATGATAGAGAAATAAGATAAAAATTCAGGGTGAATGTGGGAATACTTATAAGCATCATCATCGCAAAGGAAATTATGAATGAAATTCTTAGAGAACTTTCAGTTCTCACAAATATTGACAGGAAAAATCCTGCAATTCTTCCAAATGAAACAAATGAGAAAACTATTCCAAGCATAACTATGGTATAACCGTTTGAAAGAAGTATATATGAAAAAATTGAAAAAATCAGCGAGAGAACCAGACCTGAAGATAACGTTGGTAGCAATCCTATTATATCAATCCTGCTTTTCTTATTCATTATTATTGAACCAATACTCTCAGTCTTTATCAGTTTTAAAAATATCAATGAAGAAATTATTATTATAATGGATCCAATATAAAATACTGGAATAAAACCCATTCTATGGATTATGTATGATGAGATATATGGTGTAATCAAAAATGATATGCCCCATGTGAAGCTGTAATAATTTGCGATTGTACTGTCTTTTAAATAGAATACCATGAATAATTCTGTTGAATACCACCAGAGAAACTGTGATAATCCTACAAGTAAAAACATGAATATTATCTGATAGAGGTAAAGGTCAGGAATGAGAAGTTCATATATTCCTGTTGATAAGGTGGCATATATTATGAAATATTTCACATATTCCGTTTTAGGATCTAAAATGAAGAATACCGGGAGAATCAAGTTGGACAAAGTCAGTAAAAATTCAGCCATTCCCATCAAATACTGGTTGGAGTTTTCATGATATAAATAGGGCATATATGCGAAGCTAACCATTCCATAACCGAAAGTATATATAAAAATATGCAAAATAAAAATTATTTCATTTCTTTTCATTTCTATTTGGATTATATTTTATCTTTATATCAAGGTAACTTTTGATGAGTGAATATATGCCTATTATTCCAACCACAAATAAAACAAGGATTAGTCCAACATTTATTGCATCAATATTGGGTATTTTGGCACCGGTTGAAATTGCAAAATTGTCAATTGGAGGTATCAGTATTACGAGCATACCTATGATTATGAATGCAAGTCCTCCGTAATACAGGGTTTTGCTTGCCGTGGTTTTACCAACATATTTTATATCCTCCTCATTCAACTTCATTGCCCTTAAAACTGAACCGAATAGTGCACCCATCATTATCTGCATGATCATTGTTCCCAGACCAAAAAATATTCCTGGCAAGGGTGAAAGGTATATGTTTCCCACCATGGGTGCGAGAATAAATGTGATTATGGTTGCATATGCGCCAAAACCAAATCCGGCAATCAGACCATGAATGAATGTCATGTGAAGTGGTATTTCTTTGTGGAGAACTTCACATGGTGGAATCCTGCATGCATCTTCAGTATGATGTTCCTTTGCTCCAAACAGTTTATCAATTGGAATATGGAAATATTTTCCCTTTAAAACATAATATCCTACGAGTGCCATTACAATTCCAACAACAACGTAAACCGGCCCATCTAGATTGTATTTCATGTAAATATAAGCCAGTCCAACGAACCCAAGAAATGTTAGAAAACCCCTTTGCAGTGTAAATCCAAGTGAGAAAAGAAATCCTGCCTTCATTCCACCCTTGGTACTGTATGAACCTATTGCATAGCTGAAAGTAATCGGCCATGTGTGTTCGTCCGGAGTAATTCCGTGCAATATACCAAGAATAAGTGAAATGATCAGTATTTCAGTTAGAGACAGGTTGGGTGGTGGATTTAACAGGAACGATATAATATCCATAATCAGTCATCTCCTTCTTCAGGTATTTCCTTACCGTGAGGACATTTCTTGGGATTTCCTATTTCCATTTCTATGATCTTTATCATACTGTCAGATATGCAGTATTCCATCGATCTTGCTTCATTGCATGCACATTCAAGCTCGACACCTTTCAAAAATAGATATGTTTCAATAATTCTGTGTTTTCTCAGTATTTTCTCAACATATCTTTTTCCTTTATCTGTAATTTTTATAAGTGAATCCTTTCTGACTATCAGACTATTATCTTCAAGCTTTTTTACATACTGTTCAGTTGTTGCCGGTTTTATGTTCAGCTGATTTGATATATCCCTGATCCTTGTAAGCCATCCACTTTTTTCATTGTTGTAAATGATTTTTAATACATCCATATCTTTTTTGGTAATATCATATTTATTTAGTGTCATACTAAAATAAATGAAAAAATAATATATATTTTTTTTCTAAAGTTTCAGGGTCTTCTGTCCATATTCTGTCTCTCTATCATCCAGTTCGGGTACCTGGGTTCAGGTTTTGTCAATTCTTCAAGTCTTTCAAGGTGTTCTTTTTTTAATTTTACATTTACTGAATTTATGTTTTCTTCAAGCTGTTCCATGTTCCTTGCACCTATTAGAACAACGACATCCCTTTCCAGAAGCCAGGCTATTGCAATCTGTGAGGGTGTGGATCCAATTTCATCAGCAATTTTTATTACCTCATCTACGATTAACCATCCCCTGTTTTCGTCAAAATAGGGGAAAAAGAATCCTCTATCTCCCATCCTTGTACCTTCAGGCGGCTTTTCATTCTTTCTGTATTTTCCCGTAAGCACTCCACCATGAAGAGGGCTCCATGCAAGCAGAGTCATTTTATTCCATTTAAGAAAGGGAATGACATCATATTCAACATCCCTGTTAATCAAGTTATAATTCATTTGAGCACTTTCATATCTTGTGTAACCCCTTTCCTCAACGGTTCCCTGATAATATGCCATCTGCCATGCTGAAAAATTTGAGAATCCAGGATAATAGACATAACCATTATCAACAAAGTTCTGCATGGTCTCAACAACTTCATTCACATCCGATTCCGTATCCCATCCATGATACTGATATATATCAATCCATTTTGTATTCAATCTTTCAAGGCTTTTTCTCAGAGAAATGGACATGTGATGTCTTGACAGACCCATTTCATTGATTCCATTTCCGGTTCTTCCTCTTACCTTTGTAGCAATCAAAATTTGATCCCTGTAACCCTGAATAGAATTCCCCAGAATTTTTTCGGAATCTCCATTCTCATATATATCTGCGGTATCAAATAAATTTATTCCGCTGTCAATAGAGTATTTTACCATTTTGTTTGCAAGATTCTGGTCCACGCCGCCCAGTTTCCACTGATTTCTTTCGCCAAATGTCATAGTACCAAGTGCAAGGCCAGATACAAAAATTCCCGTATTGCCATATTTTAAATATTTCATAATCTTTTTATTGATAAATAATTTATAATCTTTTTGTATCATTAATGATAAAAATAAATAACTGAAATGGATTTTTAAATTATGGAACTGTATTACGAAGACCCTTATTTAAAGGAAATAGAAGTAGAAATAAAATCATACGATGATCAATTCATGGAATTTGACAGGACAATAATATTTCCCGGAGGAGGAGGGCAGCCACCGGATTCTGGATATATTATAGGAAAAGATTTCAGAGCACGTATCCTGTTTTCAAAAAAGGATGATAACAGAATTTTACACAGATACGAGATCATTGAAGGAAAAATTCCAGAAAAGGGAAAACTTGTTCTGGACTGGGAGAGACGGTATAATCTCATGAAAATGCACACAGGCCAGCACATACTTTATCGTTCCATTGAAAATCTATACAATGTAAAATTTCAGAAGGTAATTTTCAATGAAAATGAATCGTCCCTCTTCATAATGGGAGACATTTCCATTGATGATATTGTTAGGGCAGAGGAAAGTGCAAATGATATTATAAAGAGGGACCTCCAAGTTAAAATTGAATACGAAAATATCGAGAATGTTGATAATACTGTCAGAATAAGGAGAGACAGAATCAGGGATGAAAGAGTAAGAATAGTTGAGATAGATGGTTATGACAGAACTGCATGCAGCGGGATACACGTGAAAAGTACCGGGGAAATCAATATAATATTCATAAAATCAATAAAAAAATCGGATTTTACTGAGATTAAGTTCATGGTTGGGAATCCTGCAATGAATCACATTCTAAATAATGCGAGAATAATGAGGAAAATATCAAATAATTTAAAAATTGATCCGAATAATATTGAAAAGAAACTTTCAGAAGCTCTGAATGAAATTGAAATACTGAAAAAAAGTCTTTATGAAATATCATCAAAAATGTTTGTTTTTGAAAAAAAGGAAAGTAATGGTAAAACATTATATTACAGCGATTTTCCCTATGGTGATATCAAAGGAATAGAAAGGTATGCAAGAAGAATCGCCGATAATGAAAACGCTACGGTTCTTTATGGCAGTGAAATACAGAAGAAAATTTTCATTTTAACAAAGGACATGGAGAATATAGAAAAGGTTAAAAAAATTAAAGAAGAAAAGGGATTGAAGGGCGGAGGAAACAACAATTATTACGTATTTTCTCTTGAGGATCAGGAATTCAGAATAGTTTTCAATGAAATTCTTGATAAATTAATTTCATAATAAATTTAAAATACTTTTTCAAAATTTTATTTTAAGGAATATCGGAATTGTTATGTAAAATGGGAGGTTTTAGATGAATAAAAAAAAGAAAATGAATAAGATGTATGTTGAATATGTAAAGAATAACGATAAGGAATATAATAAAACCATAAGTGTAATTTTTTTTAATTCATACAGGGATACACAGATTAATTATTATGTGTACTTTGAATTAGGAAAAAATTATAATATAAACGTTAACTTTTTTCTCTTTAAAAACAGGGAACTAATTAGGATAGACCCTTTTAAAAACAAACCTGTAAGTAAGGGAACTAAAATTAGTTTAAACGATCTTTACCCTGATGAAAAGAATATTAAAATTCAAAATGATATCAGGAATGTTCTATGGAATTCAGATATAATTTTCTTTGTAATATCTCTGGAATCATTAATGGATCGCATTTATCTGCTCGAAACAGGTAACAATTTAAAAACTGCTAATTCAAAATCAAAACTTGTAACTTTGCTTTATATGACTCCAAGAGAAGATGATCCAAACGAATCTATATTTTTAGAAGTTCTGAATGAGATTTATGACAGCTCAATTTTATACTATCCTGAAAAAAATGAAATAGTTTCAAAAAGAAAAATAACAAAGGTTCTTTATACAGTTCTCGATGTTATGATCCGGACAGTTTTATTTTCAAAATACAACCTTTATGGTGAAAGAATATTAATAAATACATTGAGGATGGGTGGTCTTTCAGTGATTGATGTTTTTGAAAAGAAAAATATCAGGGATGCATATAAGAAAACACTTGAAAAATTTAATCAGTATATGTTAAAGGATTATTATGACTATATTCTAAAATTGCCCAAAGTGGTACTTTATATTACATGCATAGATCTAGATAATCCTAAAAAAACAAAGAAAGAAGTGAGGAACATAAGAAATCAGATTGGAAAAAATACAAAATTTATATGGAATACTTTCAATCAGACAAAAAAATTGAACATACGAATCATGATGATATTTATTCCGCTTAAATTGTTATCGATTTCAGACTGAAATTGTAACTCTGTATTTATAAGATAGTGTCCGTAAATTTTGTGTTAAAGGAAAAAATACCCCCCTAGCAAAATCAAAAGCAAGGAGGCATGAATAATATGGAGAATATGGATAAAATTTTTTGAGAAGTAAGAAAAACAGTGAAAGAAACAATGGAGACAATAATGAACACGGAAAGGGATATATTCATCGTGAATAATAATGGAACTAGGAATGGGACATATACAAGAACTATAGAGTCCAATTTTGTTTGACTATATAAAGACTTCTCATGTTTTCATTTTTCTCATTGTTTTCACACCTGTGATATCCCGAAATAATTTCAATATATAGTGGGATATCATTTACATCCTAGTAATTTTATTCATTTAATGACCAAACTTATACAAAAGAAGATCAATTGGATAATTAAACAGAAAGAAAACAGAGTAAGTTCTCTGAGATTGCAAGGATTGTGAATATAACACCAAGATATGTGAATATGATATATAGGGAATACAAGCTAGAAGGAAATGTAGAATTAAAGAATCCGGGAAGGAAAAAGGATCCGATTACAGAAGAAATGAAAATGCTAGTACATGATATAAGGAAGGGACATCCCGGAAGTGGGGAACTTTCAATAGAAAAGTATCTCAAGGAAAAAGGGATCAAGATCTCACATAATAAAATACACGAAATATTAAAAGAAGATGGAATGGTAATGGAAAATTTGAATAAGAAAAAGCAGAGGAAATGGGTGAGATGGGAAAGAAAGCATAGTAATATCAAGGTTTATAATTCAATTTGGAGAATATGAAAATGCCACAGGAGAGAATTCCTTAAATGCATTAAGAAATGGAATAGAAAAATAAGGTAAGCTAAGGGAAGTGATGTCAGATCATGGAACACAATTTACGTCATTGCCAAGAAATGGAATGAATCTGAGCCAAATGAATTTTAGAAATATCTTGAAGAAAATGGAATAATGCACATAAAGGCAAGGGTAAAGCATCCACAATCGAATGGCAAATCGGAAAGGCTAAATTTTACACTAAAGGATCTAAAGAAATACATTGGTACATGGGAAGAAGTGATAAATTACTACAATTATAAAAGGATGCATATGAGCCTGTATGAAGATAGAATAAATAACACCTACAAGAGCATATGAAATGAAAAAATTAAAAGGGGAGGCTTTAAAATGAAAAATAGGAGGTATAAAATGGAAATAATTTCAGGATATCACAATAACAAAATTCTGCATTTTAGTTCAAAAATTATGATAAATAATAATACTTTCTTTCATTTAAAATATCTTTTTATGATTGTGAACGGGCCCGTCGGGATTTGAACCCGAGTCTGGGGCTCCGGAAGCCCCGATGCTGTC
>JAGDXR010000018.1 GCA_023261745.1 Thermoplasmata archaeon
AGTTTAATAAATTTTATCAATTTAAACCTTAACTCTTTATTTTTTGTTTTTCTTTTTTTTCGTTATTTAAGTCATTCTTAATATCTTCCCAGTTATCTCTTAAAAAAATAAGAATATTCATTGGGAAATCTATAGGTCTGTTTTTTAAAAAATGCATGGCTAGTGTTTTAAAATCATCGCTACCAAAATCATATAAATGATCATAAAAATAATCTAGTGCATGATGCAAATACCAAGCATCTACATATTTTTGCCCTTTTAATGATAAGCAACCCACTTGAATCTCTACCGCTATTCTTGCGACGGACTTCTTCTTCCCCCCTATATCATGTTTAAACATTTCATGAAGAATTACATAAGAATTAATTCCAAATTTTTCACATTTATTTATAACACACTTAATGTAATCTTGTTGATCCGGATAGTCAGCATATAGATTTCCTATAAATTTATTTTTATATGCTATTATTTCTTTAGGTATAGGTAGAGGTGGAAATGAATATTCTCTTTTTTTGGTTGGGATGACATCAATTATTACATTAACATAATTAGAAATGTATTCTGGTATCCCCATTTTCTGCGCATATTTACAATGAATACTCCAGCTAGGCATATTTATTCCTACATTAATTAACCGCTTTTAAGGAGGGCCCATACCACACGATGCATGTTTTGAGGGAGTTCATACTTTTCATCATCCTCAATTTTCGGGTCGGGTATTAATTCCTTCAGTTTTTCTCCGAGTTTCACAGGGTCACATTCTGGCTGGCATATCTTTTTTAGCTCTTTTATCAGATTGGTATTTCCAATATTCTTTCTTATATATGGAATATAAGGGATCAGGTTATTGTTTCTGTACATTATATCAAATAAATTCCTTATTTCTTTCGGGACAGGCTTGGCTTTCTTTGTATACTTTTTCTCTAGATAATTTATGTATTCATCTTTCAACTTTTTAAACTTGTCAATCAAAACATTATAGTCTATTTCTTCACCTTTGTTATCGTTTGGGATTTGCATCAGGATACCTAAAATCTTTGCCTCATCCGTAATAATCTCACCATCATCGAACCTGAGAACCCAATGGTATTCGTATTCTCCCTTTTTGCCTGACCTGTATAAAACAAAAACACCATCCATGTCATATTTTTTGTATGCCCCAGAACCGAACGGTATCGATTTTATCTTTTCCTCGCCCAATTGCTCCTTTATCTGTTCATAAATGTCAAGAGGATCCGTTTCCCAGAGCATAATCCCTAACCTTTTACTTGATTCATCTATTTTATCCAGTTCTGCACTTTTACCTTTCAAGATTTCAAGTATCACATTGAAATCCTTTGGCAATGGAATTTCACCCAGAATTGAAACATCTGAGCCTATTGTTTGCCTTATTCCATCAATCTTTTCCCTCAACTTTTCCATAATCTTTATAAAATGTTCCAGGCTTGTGGGATCCTGCTTATTACTGTTATCAGGCGTCATGTTGATTATATAAATCTCTTTGTAAGGGGAACGCAACCTGTCTATCCTGCCTGTCCTCTGGATCAACACAACCGGATTCCAGGGAAGATCATAATTGAAGATATACTGTGCGTTCTGGAGATTCTGACCGGCACTCAACACATCAGTGCTGACGAGATACCCTCCGTGGTTCATAAAATGATCAATGATTTCAAACCTGTCCTTTGAAATACTGCTCTGACCCTCGTTTCCTGTGATAAGCATCAACTTGTCGTTTATGCCCTGCTCTCTGCTGAGCTTTTCGTAAATATACTTTGCGGTATCAGCATAGGAGGTGAATATAATTATGCCGTTGTTCCCATCTATTTTTATGCTTTTTAATTTATTGAGGAATATGCTAAACTTGAGATCTTCAATGCTCTCAATCTCTTCTATTATGGAATCAATTATTTTAACATCCTTTGTGGCATTTTCAATATACGTGTTAATTTCATCACTGGTAAGGGATAATTGCTGGAGATAATTTTCCGGTATTTCGGAAAGATCAAAGCCCATGCTCTCATCCCCGTATATTTTTGACTTGAACTTCGGCGGAATAAATATTTTCCTATCTCTTGCTATTTGTATGGTCTTTTCTATGTATTCCTTCTGCTTTTCTAGACTTTTCGCAAATGAATATATGGAGCTTTCCAATCTTTTAAAGTAGTTGATTTTTATAACAACCTTGACAAGCTCCTTCAGTTTCTCCTTCTTTTCCTTTTGCTGTACTTCACCAATGGGGGAACCATCGGGTAATGTAAGATCTTTCACCTGCTTGTCCACAGCCATGTCATAATAAATAAATGTCATTTCATCTATTTTATTTGAAATCAATTCCGGGTTCAACGGCAGTTTATAATTAACACCATTGGTATCTATTACCCTGGAAGGAAATGATATATTTCCGCTTAATTTTATAGCCGTAGGGCGGGAAGTCCTTACTACAAATTTCCTCAATAAATTATCTAAATCTACCCTCTCATTGTTATATAATTTCTTCTGTTGTTCAGCAAAATAGCCTTTCAGCGAAGAGGAGATTTCCGGAATTTCATCATCATTAACAAAGAGACTCAATAGATTGTATAAATCCATCAGAGAATTATTAATGGGCGTTGCTGTAATAAGAATGAGCTTGCGATCATTCTTTACAAGATAACTGCTAAGGCCTGAAAACCTCTGGGATGATGATGACCTGAAATAGTGTGCCTCATCTATTATTATGAAATTTTTATCATTATATTTTTTGTTTAGAATATCGGGATCAGCTGATACCTTTTCCGTGTTTATCGATGGAATTTCAAAACCAGAAACCTTATTCATTTCATTCTTCCACGTGGTTTCCAGAATACTTTTCGGGGCAATTATCAATGGCTTCATCCCAAAACGGAGGGCATTATAAGCCAGGGCAATCCCAACCCTTGTTTTGCCAAGACCTACGGGATCCGCTATTATCACCCCGTCATATTTATTGAGTATTTCCCATGCCTGAGATACGGAGATTTTCTGGTGCAGATATAGATCGCCAACGGTTGTAACCTTATCGGCAATGTCGAGCCTGTCTTTTAGTGATTCGTGCAGGGCCTTGGCAACTATTTCCAGGGGGCTGTGGGCAGTCACATAATTGCTTAAAAATTCAATAAAATCCTTTTTAAAATCCAGCGAAGAATTCCACATGCCATCAAACCATTTTGATAACTCCTCCACCGCTTCCCTGTCCGTTGCGAGCATGTTGAGTTCCATATTACTCGTTAGCCCGCTGTAGGTAAAATTGCTTGAGCCCGTTATACCAAACCCCTGCCTGATGCTTTGTAAACTTGGTGAAGCACCCATATATACCTTGCCGTGGAAAAAGCCATCCTTCACTATCCTTACCTGAGCCTCATCTCTGCTGAAATATTCTACCGCATCTTTTACCTCATTGAAGAAATTCATGTCGTCCTCGTTTTCCACCACCTCGTTCTCCAACTCGGATAATATCTCATCACGGTAGGCAACGTTGCTCTGGGGCTCTTTGCCCAAGAGGAATCTCAGCTTCTTGTCTTTTAACGTGTCCTTGATCAATGAAAAGCCACGCACGTTAAAATACGCGGAGGCAATGGCAACATCATTGATCAATGGTATTTCCTGCGATAACGTATCCGCCATTGTCAGGGTCCGGTTATCAATTATCCTCGTCATTTCCTTCTACCTCTATTATTTCTTCTTCTGAATTCTCTTCAGCATTCCTTTTTAAAGGTCTGTCTGCTTTTATAAGGCGATCGTCCACAAGTTCAATAAATTCCTTATATAATTCATCCAGATCAATGTCATTTATTCCCAGCATTTCTAATATGGCTTTGTCCAAATTCCTCCTATCCTCCATCTTTACTTCTTTAAAATATTCTTTTACTTCCCTATCAAGTTTTATATTTATCTTGGTTAAATCAAGATTCTTTAAGTCGGGAACGGGCATTTGTTCATAATCTATTACTTTCATATCACCCGCCCCTCCCCCTAATCTTCTTAAATATAGTTCCATTGTCATGTAAAAAATTGTAGAATTCAAATATAATTCAATATTTTTTATTTCTGATTTTAATGTATATAAAGTATGATCGCAAATCACCAGTTCTTCTGATATTGGGATAAAAAACCTATCCATTATATTCATTGGTAATATAATTTTTGAAGGTTCTAGTTCATCCAGAGAATACCAAACTTTTCTTGCAGAAGTAGTTGAAAGATTATTGTAGCCTTTAACCGTCTTATCTTTTCCTTTAATTTTTACTGTTTGCGATTCACCCCATTTAATGTATTTCTTAGTGTAATTTCCCGGATTATTTGTGTATAAACATAATTTATTAACTTTTTTAATAACATAACCATCTATATCCTTAATGGTTCTGACAATTGGTCTGGTATCAGAGGCATTTATCACAAATCTTTGCTTTCCCTCATTTTCTATGTAAATTAAGCCTTGTTCTTTAAGTTCTTTTTCATTTTTTGCCTTCAGACCCCACTCTTCAAACTTTTCAGGATTTGCTAGATAATCACTTTCATAGAGATGGGAAATGTCTTTCATATAGAAGAAATCGTTCGCCCCCGTTTTAATTCCAAATTTAATTTCCGCAAAATCCTTGAGCTTACGGGTTAGCTTAGGATAAATTTTTTTCATAAACAATTCCGGAGCTCTTAAATAAAACCATTTACCAGGAATTAGATCATTTCTCTGAACAGAAATGTTTTTTCTAACTTCATAGGTGGAATATTTTTCCATATAAACAAAATTAGCATATGTATCAAGCATCTCATTAGTAAATACTGTAATGACTGTATTTACATCAGCTCCAAAGGTTCTTTCCCTTTGACCATATATGGCTATAAGTCTTTTTTCCAAATAATTCTGAAGAGATATACCGTAATCCGCCTCAAGCCACTTATCAGATGATATTACTGAAACAATACCTTTTTTAGACAATAACTCAACAGCACGAACGAAAAAGTATGTGTAGAGATCTGATCTCTTATCCAGATTATACTTTTTAGCATAGTTCTCTTTTTTGTCCTTCTCTATATTTTCCTGGCGAACGTATGGTGGGTTCATGATTACAATATTTGCCCTGTCAATCAAAGTGTATTCAATATATTCCTTATCACCTTTGATATCATATATCTCTTTTATCATATTTTTTATCTTGTCTTTAAGTTCTTTCTTTTTCTTTTTGTCATTTTCATATATATATGCCTGTTTCAATTCCTTTAATTCAGGGTAGTATAATGAAAAATCGTTTTTACTGGTTATAGATTCCAGGGAATCCGTAACTGCTATTATATTGAGATCAAGGTTCGGCAGGGGCCTCGGCTTATCTTCATCCACCACATAAGAAAGCCAGATCCTCAGCCTCGCAATTTCCACAGCCTCGTTTTCTATATCAAACCCATAAAGGTTTTCCAGAATTTTTTCCTTGAGCTTTTTGGGTGAGGTTATTTCACCATATACCGCCATCTCTGCACTGTTAATTATGTTCACTACTTCATCCATATATATAACGAGGAACCCACCTGACCCGACCGCGGGATCAACAACTTTTGCGTTCAGAAGCAGATTTTCGAAGCGTTCGAGCGTACCGCTGTTTTTTGTCTTTCCAAGATTTTCAATGAACCTGTTTATCCCGTCTTCCAGGATAGTTTTTTCTCTATCAGGGGCTTTTGTTGCAACAACCCTGTCCTCAGTATCAAGCCCGTTAAGGTAAAGGTAATTGGATATTGCCCTCCTAATGATAAAGGATATTTCAGCAGGGGGCGTATAAAACGTCCCTTTCTGACCCCTCTCGTTCTCCGGGAGCATGTTTTCAAACACCGTTCCAAGGAGGTACGGGTCAATGGAAACCTCGACTTCAAGGGGCGATGATTCATCAACCGTAAAATTATACCGGTTGAAAAATGACCTTGCCTCTATGAAAAATTCGGTCATTTTATTGTACATTTTCTTTACCGTTTCATCAGTTAAATAATCTTCCCTGTCAAAAAGGGACCCGTTAAGATATGGTATATTCTTTCCATTGTTAGGATTATTCAGGGTATTGTATATTAGGTCATTCAGATCGTTAAAATCTCTGAGCTTGTTGATATATTCTTTATCATTAGCTAACCATCCCTTTTTCTGGAGAAAATATATAAACATTAACCTGCCTAAAAACCTCTGTGCGTATTCCCTAGACAATTTCTCATCAATATATTCTGAAAGGATTCTTACCAATTCCTGGTATTTGTTCCTGTATTCTAAGAAGAACTCCTCCCTTACTTTTTCATAGGGCAAATAATTTTTTGACAATGATATAAATGTCGTCGGATCGGGATTAAATCTGATACTCATTAAAGCATCTTCATCTGTATGATACAGCTTATCCTCAAGATGAAGTATACGTGCTTCCCCATCTGGGGTATCGGGAAACGTTATCAGAAGTGCTTCTTTTACATTTGAAAATATGAACAAACATTTAACGGGTATTTTTCTATAATAATTTCTAGCCTCCCTTACCATTGTTTTCTTGAGAATTTTATCAGTATGAATAAATATAATAGTGAATACTCCATTATCAAAAAGAGAATATGATTCCAGTATGCTTATATTCCTGAATAACGGGTCATTAATTGATATTTTTTCAGGGTTTATATCAAATCCATTTTGTTTTAATCTGTTTTCAAAAAAAGTTAAGTCAAAGTTAATTCCCATCATTCATCACTCCTTTACTTCTTCTATT
>JAGDXR010000027.1 GCA_023261745.1 Thermoplasmata archaeon
GGTTCAGTATTCAAATGCAAGAATTGCGGTTATGAGCTTAATGCAGATCTGAATGTCTCGAGGAACATTGAATTATTCTTTATATATGAGTATTAAAGGTCATAGCCAACCAATCGTTGCGGTTAGATGGAACCTCCACTCACGGGTGAAGCAGGAGGCCAGCAACAGGCTCCTAAGCCTTAGCGAGGAGTTGCTGACGAAATTACTGCGGATTGAAAATATAAATTATGTTATTTGAAAAAATATCATAGATATAATTTATGGTTTACATGTCATATGTTGGGGAATTTTGATGGAAAAATTTAAAATTCAGTAATTCAGCCCTTTCATGTAGGGTCTTCTCAAACCTTCATATTTTAATGATTCAAAATCTTTCTTGGCCGTTTCAAGCATTACTCTGTCATTCAATGAATATGCCATGTACAATCCAAAAATTAATCTTGAAACAGCAGAGAGATATTTTAAATTCTCCCTGTCAAAATAGGATACTGCATCGGTAAATTCCATTATTGCAGTGGGCATTTTTTTATCATAAACATCAATAACGGATTTAAAAACCTGTAGCCTGTTTTTGAAATAACCCATCATTGATAAATCATGTTGTTCTATTCTTGATATCAGATCCCTGATTTCATCATCTATATATTTCCCTGTTATAAAGTTATAATATAAAGAGAGTTCAATAAATTCCATCATGTCAGAAATCATGTTTAAAATATTATTTTCAATAAACATCTTAAAATAATCCCTATAAATTATCATGGATTTTTCAATATTTCCATAATAAAAATAAAATGTGCCTTCAATCATATAACCAAATTCAACGTAATACATACGCTGGGAATTTTTTAATGCATCAATATAATTTTTAACATCCTCATCAATCTTTTCTCCCTTTATTACTCTGAAAAGATTTTCAAATATATAAAATTCATTTTTTATTTCACTGATCTCAACTCTGTCTATGAATTTCTTAAATTCATTGAAATATTTCAAAGCTTCATCAATTTCATCTCTTTTAACTAAAATATCTGACATATTTATTATAGATGTGAATGCTGGTTCATATAAATCAAGCAGAAATGATAATGAAAAGCTTTTTTTCAAATATTCCAGAGATAAATCCATGTCACCTGTATAACTGTAAATAGTTCCCAGATTTATATATAAAGTTAGTAATAGAGATGTGTACCAATTTTTTTCAGCAATTGCAAGCGCTTTCATATAATACTGTATGGCAATGTCCATTTTACCTTCCAGTATTGAATATATGTTTCCTATGTTGTTGTATGTTGAAACAATGTCATAATAAAGATTGTTTTTCTCGGCCAGTTCCAAACCCTTCTGATAATATTCAAGGGATTTGCTAAAATCGTCCTGATCATAATAAATGTTTCCCTTTAATCTGTAAAGTTTTGATAAAATAATCTCATTTTGGTACTTTATACACATTTCTTCCGATTTTTTGATGTATTCCATGCTTTCCTTGAAAAGATTTCGGATATAGAGGTTCAATGCACTAAGATAATATAATTGTGGCCTGTACTTTTCATCCATTTCCATTTTTTCCATCAATTTTGAAAGATCGTATGATTTATTGAATTCATTGATTTTGTAATATAGTTCAGATAATCTCAGAAGGATTTCTATATTATCAGGATAATATTTTCTTAACATTTCAATTACGGTTATTGCCTCCCTGTATTTCTCATAACTCTTCAATGTATCTGAATAAATTAATCCAACCTCGAGATCATCCTTCTTTATTGTTAATAAAATCCTTCCATAATGTATAATGGATTCCATGTTTCCATATTCCCTTGCTTTGTTGAAAGCTTCTTTCAACAATTTGTATGCAATGTCGTTTTTGCCGGCCTGGTAATAATGAATGCCTGCCTTTTCAATATTACCCTTTTTATAATAATAATCACCAAGCTTCTGATTTATCATCCTTATTCTCAGAGATGAAAACATCTTTTTTACAGATTCATAATATTCAATCCTTTTTATTGATATTTTATCATCGTTTTCCTGAATTATTCCTTTTCTTATAAGCCTATCAAGGATCTCAATGAGTTTTTCCTCATTTATATTCATTATTTCAACCAGTTCGAATGGATCAAGTGGTTCATTTATTATGTTTAAAATTAAAATAATCTGCAATTCCTCTTCGGTTAAACTTGGAATTGCAATTTCGGATGTTTTATATGTTATCAATGCATCCTTTACCCTCTGAATATCTGATTCCACTATCGTTAACGCATATGTTTTATTTACAATAATACCATTCTTTTCTAAGGTATTAATAGCATCCATTACTGAACTGAAGTCTGTGAAACCTGTTTCAAAAAGTAAATCATATATTTTTTCCGGAATTATGTATCCCAGTGAAAACAACT
Source organism: Thermoplasmata archaeon (assembly GCA_023261745.1). Lineage (GTDB taxonomy): Archaea > Thermoplasmatota > Thermoplasmata > Thermoplasmatales > ARK-15 > JAGDXR01. Next base: position 2,400 of record JAGDXR010000027.1, read on the forward strand.
TATCCTTTAAATATTCCAGGGAGACCTTTTCAATAATTAAAACTTCAGTACCTAAACTTGTCAGTAATGTTACCATTTTACTTATGTTATTATTAGTATTCTGTTCTGAAAATATAAAAATCAATTTTCCATTCCATTCATTTTTTGATAACTTTTCTGAAATACTTGTGAAAAAGTATATCATTTCAACATCCAGATATTCAATATTTTCAAATATCAGTACCGCTCCCTTTCTAAGAAGTTCTTCAATCTTAATATTAATCAAATATATTTCAGCTGAAGAACCCTTTTCCCCTATTAATGCAAAACTCATTCTTGAATATCTTGAAATTTCCTGCTTCAAATCAAATAAAGAAACAAAATAATCTTTAAAATTCATGTTATTTGTTATTTTTATTGAATAAACTTCTCTATTCAATTTTTCATAAAAACTTTTCACATCGATGTGAAAATTCTCTATATCAACTTTTTTCTGAATAAGTATGATTTTTTTATTTATAAAAGGCTTAACATCCAATCCTCCCGGCCCCAGAATTAAATTCATAATTTAATAGTAAAAAAACAGATAAAAAAGATTTTCCAATATTTAGATCAGTAATAATCGATTATCTACCCAACATTTATGGACGGGGCATCCCAGTCTCATTATGAGGATTTTTTGCTTCTTCCTCGAATGGCAAATTGGAAAGGCTAAATTTTACACTAAAGGATCTAAAGAAATACATTGATATATGTGAAGAAGTGATAAATACTACAATTACAAAAGGATGTATATGAGACTGTATGAAAACAGAATAATAACACCAACAATGGCATATGAAATGAAAAAATTAAAAGGGGAGGCTTTAAAATGAAAGATAGGAGGTATAAAAGGGAAATAATTTTAGGATATCACATGTTCAAGGTGCGGATATACAGAGAAAAATAACAGGCACTGACTGGTATCCAGATGCAGGTAATGTAATTTTTAACTTAAAGCTAATCTGAATGTCACAAGGAACATCGAAGTATTCTTTATATATGAGTATTAAAGGTCACAGTCAGCCAATCGTTGCGTTTCAATGAACATCCACTCACGGAAGGAGCAGAGCTAGTAATAAGTTCTGAAATTTCAGAGAGGAGTAGCAGACTTTGTTGAAATTCAGAGTATAAATTTTAAATAAAAAGAATTATTAACTTATAAAAATTGAGATTTAAAAGGTGTATAAAATATGAAAATGCCAACCAAGGTAAAGAGATACTGTCCGTACTGTAAAAGGCACACAGTGCATGAGGTTGAAAGGGTAAAGAAGAGAAAAGCAAGTGAACTTAAATGGGGTCAGAGGAGATTCAGGAGAGCAACTTCTGGATATGGTGGTTTTCCGAGGCCAAAATTTGAAGGGAGGGAAAAACCAACTAAAAGAATCAATATAAGGTACAGGTGTACGGTATGCAAGAAGGCTCACACCGTTCCAATGTGGCGTGCCAAGAAATTTGAACTTGTGGAGGTAGAAAAATGAATAGTGAATTCAAGGTTATAAAAGATCATGATAAAAAATTTATAAAAATTAAATGTCCGGACTGTGGGAACGAAGAGATTACATACGTAAGAGGTTCAACCGAAGTCAAATGCAGTGTCTGCGGTTCAACACTGGCAAAACCATCCGGTGGAAAATACATGATCAGAGGAGAGATCACGGGGACTTTTGAATGAAAAAGGATTATCCAGAAATTGGAGAACTTGTCGTATGTACAGTTGAGACTGTACATGATTATGGAGTAACAGCAGTTCTGGATGAATATTCAGGAAAGAAGGGATTTATTCATATCAGTGAGATTGCCTCTGGGTGGGTAAAATATATTCGGGATTATGTCAGGGAAGGTCAGAAAATAGTCTGTCTTGTTATTGATGTAAACAGGGAAAAGGGTCACATAGATTTATCTCTAAAAAAGGTCAATGAACATCAGAAAAGGGAAAAAATACAGGAATGGAAAAATGAACAGAAGGCAATGAAATTAATGGAAATATTGAAGGAAAGATTGAAAAAAAAGGTAAATCTTGACAGAATCATAAATGAACTCGAAGAAAAATATAATACATTATATGGTGCATTTGAATATGCCGTGAATTTTGAGGATGAATTCAGGAAGGGGCATTCGGGTGAATGGGTTGAAAAATTCATAGAGGTTGCAAAGGAAAACATAGAACCCGTTAGAGTAAAGGTCAGCGGTTATGTTGAAATTGTCTCTTATCAGAGAAATGCAATAGATCACATAAAAGAAGCTTTGCTGAAAGTTCACGATCCAAAAAATGGTGTTTACATACATTATGTTGGAGCGCCAAGATACAGGATTGTAGTTGAGGCAAACGATTATAAAGAGGCTGAAGATAAATTGCGTAAGGCTGCTGAAACAGTTGTCGATACAATTAAAAAGAAGAATGGTATTGCAGAATTCATAAGGAAGGAGGGTTAAATTTTTGAAATCTATCATGAAAAAATGTATGAAGTGTAATATATATACATTGAAGGATCTTTGTCCTAAATGCAATGAAAAGACTGTATACATAAATCCCCCAAAATTTTCTCCGGAGGATAAGTACGGAAAATACAGAAGAATGTACAAAAAAGGGTGAAATAAAATGGATAATGTGTTGATAAAAATTTTGAAGAAACCGAAATTAAAGGATCCTATACTCATTGAGGGTTTACCGGGCGTTGGTAATGTGGGGAAGATTGCGGCAGATTATTTTCTACTCAAATCTGGAGGAATCAAATTTGCCGAGATTTATTCAAAGTATTTACCCCCCCAGGTTCTCATAAATGAGGATGGAACCATATACCTTGTAAAGAATGAACTCTATTATGTAAAGAGAAAAAATCGAAGGGACCTGATCATTTTGGTGGGAGACTATCAGGGAATGTCCAATGAGGGACAGTTTGAGATTTCATATGAAATTTTGAAATTTTTGAAGAATTTTGGTGTCAGAGAAATCATAACGCTTGGTGGATATGGAACTGGACAGATGCCTGAGAAACCCCGTGTATTCGGTGCATCAACAAATGATCACTTCGTAAATACATTCAAGGAATATGGTGTTTTATTTGGTTCCGGTGAACCATCCAATGGCATAGTCGGAGCTGCTGGATTATTGATTGGTCTGGGAATGAACTTTTTTGAAATGAATGGAATCTGTTTGATGGGTGAAACTCCTGGATTCTACAGTGATCCCAAGGGAGCTCTCGCTTTGCTTGAAATCCTTTCAAAATTCCTGAATGAAAAGATCGACACAAAGGATCTGGAAGAGAAAGTTAAGGCACTCAACGACATAACCCAGAAACTTTCAGAAAAAATTGAGGATAAATCAAAAAATGAGGATCTTGGATATATAGGGTGATTTCATCATGGAAATCGGGTTTATTGGAATAGGACAGATGGGATACCCAATGGCAAAGAACATTCTGTCATGTGGTCACAGGGTTCATGCCTATAACAGAACTCCTGAAAAGGCCGAAAGGCTGAGGGAATTCGGTGCAATAATCGAAAAGAGTCCCATGGATGTTGCAGAAAATTCTGAGAAGATCATAATCATGGTTTCCAACAATGAGGCGGTGAATGAAATATTGTTCGGAGAACGCGGAATATATCATTCAAAAAGGAAAGGTCTTGTCATGGACATGAGTACAATTTCACCAATTTTCTCCATAGAAGTTGCAAATAGACTGAAATCTTCAGGATTCAGGTATATCGATTCTCCAGTCATAGGATCCGTACCGCATGCTGAGAGAAGGGAATTGAATATTGTTGTTGGTGGCGAAATTGCTGATTTTAATGAAGCACTGGAGATATTGAAATGTCTCGGCAAGAACATTTTCTATATGGGAAAAAATGGATATGGATTGATAATGAAAATGGTCAACAACATAATTCTCGGTGGAACCATGGAAATAATATCAGAGGCATTCAATCTTGGTGAGGTTTTCGGTTTAACCAGGGAAATAATGTACAGTGTTGTATCATCAGGGTCAGCGGGTTCAAAGATTCTCGATTTCAAAAAGGATAATATTATAAATGATGAATATGAACCGTTCTTCAAACTTTCACATATAACCAAGGATTTGAGATACGCCATCGATCTTTCAAATTCCAAAAATATCATACTGCCCACGACTTCAATTGTACAGGAAATGTACAAACTATCCATGAGAATGGGCCATGGAGAGAAGGATATTTCATCCATTTATTTGACCATAAAAAACCTAAGTGATTGACGCGGGGAGAGGGATTCGAACCCTCGCATCCTTTCGGATAACGGCTTAGCAGGCC
>JAGDXR010000059.1 GCA_023261745.1 Thermoplasmata archaeon
CAGCAACAAGCTCCGAAGCTTTAGCGAGGAGTAGCTGACCATCGAGCAGGATGATAGTTAGGGTACCTTCAAAGATAATACTGTTCGGAGAGCATGCTGTGGTATACGGAGAACCGGCCATATCAATGGCCATTAATATTTATGTTGATATCAATTTTCAGAGAGATAAAAATCATATCATAGATGGAAAATCCCCAGATGTAAAATTTCATTCATATATATTGAAGGCCCTTGAACTGACAGGGTATACTGGAGGCTATAATATAAACATAAAATCTCACAGGTTTCACAGTTCTGGACTTGGCTCATCGGCGGCTGTTACCGTTGGGACAGTAGCTTCAGTATTGAATCTAAATAATGATTTTAATAAAAGAAAGATTGCAAAAATATCGTTTGATGTTGAGTATGAGGTTCAGGGTAGGGCAAGTCCCATAGACACATCAACTGAAACTGCAGGAGGCATAATATACGTGGGGAACAAATGGGGACATAAGCTTTGGGAAATAGAGAAAAATGAAAGAAGATGGGAAATAAGAAGGCTATCAATCAATAAATTAGAATTCATAATAGCAAATTCCGGTATCAGAGGATCAACTGCTCAGCTTGTTTCCATGGTCAGCCGGTTTGTTAAAAATAATAGCTTTGGAATGGATATAATACATGAAATAGGTGAACTTACGGACAATAGTGTAAAATATCTTGAAGAATGTGACTGTGAGAAAATTGGTGAGTTGATGAACAGGAATAACAAGCTCCTGACGATACTTGGTGTCGGGCACAGTATGACTTCAGCAATAATAGATAGAGTTGGGGAATTTTCTTACGGAGCAAAAATAACCGGAGCCGGTGGAGGGGGTTCAGTGATAATCCTACCAAAAAATAAGGAGAAGGTCATTGATAGGCTGAAATCAATGAATGTACCGTATGTTTTGGCAGAAACCGATATTGATGGTGTCAGGATAATTGGCTAGAGAACTTTACAGTAGTTTTTACCGCATCATTTTCATCAACATTCATCAATCTTACTCCCTGAGCATTCCTTCCCTGAACAGGAATTTCATTAACCCTGAAAGCTATCGTCATACCATTTTTTGTCTGGATCATTATTAGATCATTCATCTCAACAGCCATAACTGAAACAAGGTATCCGGTTTTTTCATTCACCTTCTGGCCTTTAACACCGACACTTCCCCTGTGTGTTTTCCTGAACTCGCTTACCTTTGTCAGTTTCCCCTTGCCTTTCTCCGTTATGGTAAGAAGAAGCGAATCTCCATTTCCTGTGGCCATGGATATTATTTCATCATCTTTCCTTACCTTTATGCCTCTCACTCCATATGCATTCCTTCCCATGGCCCTTATCTCACTTGAATTAAACCTTGCTATCATACCCATTTTAGTGGAAATTAGAATCTCATCTTCATTCTTTATGAGCTTTACATCTTTTAAGACATCATCCTCAAGTTTAATTGCAATGATCCCCCTTGACATCACATTTTTAAATTCTTCAACTGAAGTTTTTTTGACAATGCCTTTCCCTGTAAGAAATACTATGTATCCCTCAGAATTTTCGCTGTAAGGCATCATGTATACTATCTTTTCATTTTCATTCAGATTAATAAAATTGTTGATGGACTTTCCTATGGCCTTCCTTGACATCTGTGGTATTCTGTAAACATCCAGTGAATATACCCTTCCAGTATTAGTGAATAAAAGAAGCTGATCCCTGTTATTTGCAATGATCACCTGCAATGGTATATCCTCCCCATATTCTGTTATTACACCCTTTCCACCCTTTGATTGTGTCCTGTAATCTGTCATGGAAACCCTCTTTATATATCCTCTCTCTGTGAGAGTTATTATCATATCCTCCGGAGGTATGAGATCCCTTTCATCCCTCCTTATTACATTTTCCTTCAAAATTTCTGTTTTCCTTTCATCCCCATACTTCTTTTTTATTTCATTCAGTTCATCTATTATCAGATTGTATATCTTTTCACTTGATGAAAGTATATCCTTTATGCTTTTTATCTCATCCAGGATTCTGTTTTCTTCATTGATTATCTCCTCTCTTTCCATGGAAGTCAGTCTCTGCAGCCTCATTTCAAGAATGGCCTTTGCCTGTATTTCCGTAAGACGGAAATTCTTCTGAAGATTTACTGAGGCCTCCGATGGGTTTGAAGATTCCTTTATTATTTTTATGACATTATCTATGTTGTCAAGAGCTATAATCAATCCAGAAAGAATGTGTTCACGCTCCTCATCCTTCTTCAATTTAAATTCAAGTCTCCTTTTTGTTATATTGAATCTGTGCTTTGAATATTCTGCAATAAGATCCTTAAGATTGAAAACCCGCGGAACATTATCAAGTATTGCAAGCATTATTATACCATAGGTAACTTCCAGCTGTGAATGCTCAAATAACTGGTTTAGAACAATTTCTGGATTAGCATCCTTCTTTAACTTAAAAATGACCCTTATTCCCTCCTTGTTGCTTTCATCCTTTATGTTAATTATTCCCGTTATTTTTCCTTCCTTTACCATTTCAGAAATTTTTTGAAGAAGTTCTGATTTGTTAACCTCATATGGAATTTCCGTAAAAATTATTGATTTACTATTTTTATCTTCCTCTATGACATATTTTCCACGAATCTTTATTGTTCCACGACCTGTTCTGTATGCTTCAACAAGGCCATTATAATTTAAAATTACACCACCTGTCGGAAAATCAGGACCCTTTATTATGTTTATGAGTTCATCAACGGAACATCCGTTATTCTTTATATAATAAACTATGGAATCTATGGAATCACTGATATTGTGTGGTGGAATATTGGTAGCCATGCCAACGGCTATTCCTGAACTGCCATTGATCAGAAGATTTGGAATGCCCGATGGCAGATATAAGGGCTCTTCCAGTGAACCATCAAAATTCTGCATCATGGGAACGGTTTCCATGTCTATGTCCTTGAGCATTTCCTCCACAATCTTGCTAAGTCTTGCCTCTGTATATCTCATTGCTGCTGGAGAATCACCATCAATGCTCCCGAAATTCCCCTGGCCCTCAATAAGGGTATACCTGAAGGTAAATGGTTGTGCCATCCTCACAAGGGCCTCATAAATCGGAGCCTCCCCATGCGGATGGTATTTACCCATTACTTCACCAACGATCCTTGCACATTTCTTGAAAGGTTTATCATGATATAGATTCATTTCATGCATTGAATATAAAATTCTTCTCTGTACTGGTTTTAAGCCATCCCTTACATCAGGCAGGGATCTACCTATAATAACGCTCATTGCATAATCCATGTAAGATGTTTTCATAATTTCTTCAATCGGCTTTATTTTTATTTCTTCCATAAGGACACCTCATATGTCAAGATTCATTACATCCCTTGCATGTTTTATAATAAATTCCCTTCTGGGTTCAACAGCCTCTCCCATCAAAAGTGAAAAGAGTCTATCCGCCTCTGCAGCGGTTTCTATGTCTATCTTGATCAGTTTTCTCGTTTCAGGATTCATGGTAGTTTCCCAGAGCTGCTGGGGATTCATTTCTCCCAAACCCTTAAACCTCTGAACCGAAACATTGCCCAGTTTTTTTATTAACTCATCCTTCTCATCATCTGAATATACATAATAGACATCATTTCCCTTCTGTATTCTGTAAAGTGGAGGCTGTGCTATGAATATATTCCCATTTTCTATCAGGGGCCTCATAAATCTGTAAAAGAATGTGAGCAAAAGTGTTCTTATATGTGCACCATCAACGTCTGCATCGGTCATGATTATTATTTTTCCATATCTTAATCTTGAATAGTCAAAATCATCCTTTATGCCTGTACCAATGGCAGAAATTAATGCCTTTATTTCTTCACTCCTGAAAGCTTTTTCAATATTTGCCTTTTCAACATTCAATATTTTTCCCCTGAGGGGAAGTATGGCCTGAAATTCCCTGTTTCTTGCCTGCTTTGCGGATCCTCCTGCACTATCCCCCTCGACAATGAAAAGCTCTGTCCTGTTTATATCTTCCAGAGAGCAGTCTGCAAGTTTTCCTGGAAGATAAAGATTGTCCATCCAGTTTTTCCTCTTCACGGCATCCCTTGCTTTTTTTGCAGCTTCCCTTGCCTCAGCATTCAGCAAAACTCTTGCCATTATGGCCTTTGCCGAATTTGGATGTTCTTCAAAATATCTCGATATATTTTTTAAAGATAATGAATATACAAGACCCTTTACCTCACTGTTTCCAAGCCTTGTTTTTGTTTGTCCTTCAAATTGCGGTTCAGGATGCTTTATAAGTATGACACATGTCAGGCCTTCCCTTATATCTTCACCCGTAATTGTGAAATCCTTAAGAAGATTGTTTTTCTTTCCATAGTCATTTACCGCCTTTGTCAGAGCTGTTTTTAATCCAATAACATGTGTCCCCCCATCCTCTGTATAAATATCATTTACATAAGATAGAAGAGTTTCATGCTGCTGATCGGAATACTGGAACGCAACCTCAAGAATTATTTCATTTTCAGAATCTCTGAAATAAATAACATCAGGATGGACAGGATTGTTTCCCTCGTTCAGGAATTTTATGAATTCCACCAAACCACCATCATATTTGAATTCTTCCATCTTGTTATTCTTCAGATCCTTAAGTACAATCCTCAAACCTGCATTAAGAAATGCAAGATTTCTTAACTTTCCCTTGATTATATCATAATCATATCTTAGATTATTAAATATTACAGGATCAGGTTTAAATTTCACAAATGTTCCCGAATCTGATTGCAGTTCCAGTACGGAACCATCATCCAGAATGGTTGGATAAGTTAATACCGGACCAAGATCTTTGATATCTGAAATCTTTTTACCTCTTGAATAATCCTGGGTGTACAATTTTCCATTTCTTTTTACTGCAATCCTGAATTTTTCAGAAAGAAAATTTACAACATGAATCCCAACTCCATGGAGACCTCCTGAAACTTTATACACCTTTTTTTCAAATTTGGCACCGGAATGCAATTCAGTTAGTACAATTTCAAGAGCAGGTTTTCCATATTCTGGATGAATATCCACGGGTATACCTCTTCCATCATCTTCCACGCTTGCACTTCCATCCGGATAAAGCGTTACAATGATATTTTTGCATACCCCCGCCAGAGATTCATCAACACTGTTGTCAACAACTTCCATTAAAAGCTGATAAAGGCCTCTTTCATCGGTGGAACCTATGTACATGCCAGGCCTCTTCCTGACTGCTTCAGTATCGTTTAGAACCCTTATATCTTCAGCTTTATAATCATTTTCTCTGTTCTCTTCCATTCTTATCTCCTTCCATATAACATTTTATTCAACTATTTATTTTTTTATGATAGAGAATATTCTTTCTTCCTGTTTATCAGTATATCTCAATTTTTTATTTAAAATTTTTATATATTCAATCTTAAAATTTTTAAAATAATTTTTAATTTCTTCAATATCAAAGTAATGTGTCATTATCCCATTATATTTTAAAAACGTATCCCTTTCAATTTCTTCACCCTCTCCATATCTGAAATCACCCTTTGAAATAACATTGAGAAAAATTAAACCGTTATTTTTCATAATTCTGTTAACTTCCTCAGTTAATTGTTCGATGTCATATTTATTGAAATTTTCCAGAACATTGAACATTATCACAGCGTCAAAAGAATTATCTCTGAATGGAATAAACCTTGCATCAGCACATATCCTGTCATGGAATAATCTCGTTTTTCTGAGTGCGTTCATTGAAAAATCGAGCATTGTGATCCTATAACCTCTGTATAAATACAGAAAAGAATATTTTCCGGATCCGGAACCGATATCCAGAACATCATCATCCTTTTTTACATACTCCTCAAAATAGGGTATGATACCATACCCATTCCAACCGCCCTTTCCTCTGTAAAATTTTTCCCATGCTTTTCTCTGATCAATCATAGTTCATTCATCATTTACCTATATATTAAAATATATTTTATTCTTAATAAAACTATTCCTTTACATATAAAAGGAATTAAAAAAGTTTAATATATTGTTTTACAATTGTACAAAAGATATGTTTTCGAAAAAGAAAACTGATGAGGAAATTGATTTGTTGAAGGATTCGATAAATAAAATTTCAAAGGATATTCAGGATCTCAAAATCAAGCAGGATGAGATCTCAAAGGTATTGAATGAACTTGAAAATAAAATTGCATTTCTGAATGTTTTATCTGCCAAAATCAATACCACATACTACCATATAACATATGACATGGATGACAAATTGAAAAATTTTCTCGGTGAGATTAAAGAGAATCTGGAAAATATAATGAATCAGATGGAAGAGAAATTAAACACACTTAATGAAAAGAAGGAATCCCAGGAGGCAGCAGCCCCACCACCTCCCGTTTCAGGAAGAAGGAGAAAGCAACAACAATAAGCGGAGGTTGCCGAGCCAG
>JAGDXR010000051.1 GCA_023261745.1 Thermoplasmata archaeon
GCTGTCAGCCAGCCGATCGTTGCGGTTCGATGAACCTCCATTTACGGGTGGAGCAGGAGGCCAGCAGCAAGCACTGAAGCTTTAGCGAGGAGTAGCTGACTAATGATGGTGTTTTGATTGAAGGTACTCGGTATATCGGCACCCTGGTCAGGAAGCGGAAAAACAACGGTTTCCATGATGCTTGCTTCACTTTTAAATGACAGTGTTACCTTTAAAATTGGTCCAGATTTTATTGATTCTGGATTGCTGAGGGCCATTTCAAATAAAGGGGAGAATATTGATAGGTATCTTGAGGGTAATTCATACAAAAGATTAATTTGCAGTTATGAAAAATATGAATATGGAATATTTGAAGGCGTAATGGGATTGTATGATTCAGGATTGGATTTTGATAACAGCACATACTATTATTTTAAAAATCTGAGGATACCACATATACTTGTTATTGATGTTTCTAAAATGGCTGAAAGTGCTTACAGGATCTACAAAGGTTATAAAAACAAATATACCGCTGGTGTGATATTGAATAATTTTTACGGAGAAAAGCATTTCAACATAGTAAAAAGAGATTTTGAAAAATACAATGTAAAAATTTTTGGTGCTGTTCCCAGGGACGAATCAATTAAAATAAATGAAAGACACCTCGGCCTTTACACTTTCATGGAAAATAACAACATTGAAAATATTAAACGATCGGCAGAAAAATATCTGAATAAGGAAATTATTGAAGTTTTTTCAGATATTGAATGTAGGGAAAGAGAAAAAGAAAAAGTTTCCATTAATAAAAATAAGAAAATTTATGTTGCAATGGATAAGGCTTTCAACTTCTATTATGAATACAATCTCAATTTATTGTCTAAATTAGGAAAAATTGAATATTTTTCACCATTGAATGACGACATTCTGGAAAAACCCGATTTCATTTACCTTGGTGGGGGGTATCCTGAACTGTATATAGAGGATTTATCTAGAAATGGTAGAACGAAGGAATCAATCATTGAGGCCTACAATAATAATGTACCCGTTTACGGTGAATGTGGAGGACTGATGTACATGATGGATAACATAGATGGAAAAAAGATGCTTGGAATTTTTGATGGAAGTGTAAAAAGCAGGGTAAAATTGACGTTGAATTATACTGAACTGATTCCATCAAAGGATATTCTTTTCTTCAAAAAAGGTATGAGAATATTTGGTCACGAATTTCATTACAGTCTCATAGATACTGAAGAAATTCCGCTTATGAAGAATTTAAGGGGAAATGGAATAAAAGATGGCATGGATGGCTTAAATTCAAAAAATGGATTTGGCATGTATACTCACATCCATTTTTTCAGATACCGAAAATTTTTGGAAAATTTTTTCAGAAAATATTAAATAATTTTTCAAATTCGTTCTTATAATGCACAGTAACTCCCGTGAAAAATTGGAAGTTGAAACACTATGGCCTAACCACTGTCGATATTGCAAAAAGGATGAATTATGCAGGTTTCACAAAATATTGAAAGATTATTCAATTGACCCTATGAAGGTAAATGTAATTGATATAAGAAAGTTCGGTCAGACGAAGAAGTTCAGTATCCGCCTGATATACATGTCAAAATCTACCGAACTGATAGAATTAACACTGTCATTTCCTTCCATGCACATCACGGTTATAGGCGGATCGGGAAAGGACAGAAAGAGTCTTATCACATTGAAATTTTCAGAAAAATTGATTACAGAATTATTTTTAATTTCTTCTACAAGTGATATTCAAAAGCTGAAGAAGGTTGATGATCCAACATTAAGGAAAATTTACAGAAACATTGTGGGGGATTAACGGGGTGGCAATTCTAGCAGCCAACCCCTCCTTTAACACCATTCCGTTGTGGGGATTCTGGTGTCAATGACTATATAAATTATTAATATTAAAAGTTTTCTCATAATTTTGAGAAAAGTTTTAAATCATAGATTTTTATATAAAATCATGAATGTGCTTTATTTAATAATCTTTTTGATAATTCTGGACCTTTTGCTGATAATAACCATTATTATTTTGAGATATAAATATAAAAACAAACTTAAAGCGGAGGCAAATAAACTCTTCAGATTATGGACAGAACAGATGCTTGAAAAGGAAAAAGAAAATATTAAAAGAGAACTGAATGACATTTTTAATGAAAAATATAAAGTAGAATTTGAACGATGGAAACAGGAATTTACACATAAAATCAGAGAAGAAACCCTAAAGAAGTCCGGAGAAGTTCTAAAGGGGAAGGTAATAGAACAGCTGGTACCTTATTTCAAAAATTTTCCCTACGATCCAAGGGATGCAAGGTTTATTGGTTCTCCTATCGATTTTGTAATTTTTGATGGTCTCAGGGGTAAGGGAAAGATTGAGAGAATTATATTTTTAGAAATCAAGAGTGGAAAGAGTAAATTGAGTGAAAATGAAAGGAAAATCGAGGATGTTATAAAAGAAAAAAAGGTTGAATTTAGGACAATATATGTAGATTAATCACATGAATTTTATTACGACCCTCTTTCCATCCTGAACATTTTCCTCAACCTTTATAAATTTCTTCTGCACCTTTGAAAATATTGATTCCATGTATCCATTGATAAATTGATTGAATTCCTTTGTTTTAACATTTCTTATATTCATAACGTATTTCTTTTCACTCAGTTCTTCCACAGTTACTTTCAATAATGGAATATTCTTTTCCATATCTTCCCTAATTGTTTCAAGTATTTTCTTGTTTGATTCAATCATGGAAAATAATTTGAGAGATATTTTTGAAAATTTCTCTCCATATTTTTTTCCAAAGTCAAATATCAGAGAATCATCTGACAGGGCCTGAAATGATGCATTTAAAAATCTTTCTAAATATCCGGATGAATATTCATCATCGACCTGTATCGTTTCTAGTTTCGGAACAATGATACTGTTCTGATTGACCAGATAATGAAATTCTGATAATCCTCTCAATCCTTTTTTCTGTTCTATATATTCGTAAATATACTTTAAATTACTCCCATTGACCATTTTTATCACCGTCAGACAAAAATATGTCAATAGTCTTATTTAAATTTGTTCATTATTTTACCCATTTACATTTTAATTAACACAAAAATAAAAAAATTAAAAAAGTGTTTATGAAAAACCTACGGAAAATATGAAAGGATAGGAATTATCAAATGTTTGATATCCATTTATGTAATAGTAATCTGAGAGATAATTGAAGCTGTTGGATGAAGGCTGACCGGTGTATCCCCAGAGTACGTTTCCATTCAATGAAACTACATTGATATAATAAGAATTTCCGGATGTCAGATATGTTTTTGGAATCTGGATATTATACCATGTCTGATTTGAGCTTACAACCAATGTTATATTTGAAAGTATATTGGAAGAAAATGGAGATGTGCCTATGCTTATTTCAACGATACCATAACCTGATAGATATAATGAAATATAATTGATAAATACATTTTGTGACACAGTGAAGCCCTGCGAAGCCGGCAATTGATAGGTATATATTTCAGATGAATTTACCATTGCAAACACTCCAGTAGACGTTGTATTGATAGGCATGGATGATGTTTCGTGCTGAGCATAGCCTATGGTGTAAATATTTGGTGTTGCATTGTCATTCCAGATTATATTGAATATGTAATAGTAATCCTGAACATAATTAAAACTGTTCTGTGAGGGAGTTGCAGTATATCCCCATTCCACATTACCTGAAACAAGGTATACATTGAGGTAATAATCTGTACCGGCTAGTAAATTTATATTATTTATTGATACATTGTACCAGCTTTGACCGGGGATAACAATTACAGATGTATTGCCAAGAATATCTGATGACCATAAATTCGTTCCAATGCTGAATGTGATTGTTCCTGATCCATTCAGATATAATGTTATGAAATTGGCAGGTGAATTTGAGGATACAATAAATTCTTCAGATTCAGGTAATGGATATGTAGATATTGAACTTGAATTAACATCACTCAAAATTGTAGATTTTGTCGGAGTTGGGCTTGGTGTTGGTGAAGGATTTGCGGTGAACTGGATGTTCTGATTCACATTATTGCCATTGACTGTTATTGAACCGGATGAAGGATTAGCGGTATATCCTGATACTGATCCCACAGTGTATGAATATGTGCCATTTGCAACTCCTGTATATGATATTGATGCTGTTGTTGAAGATTCAGTTTTTCCATTGAATGTTATTGACCAGGTTGTTCCGGAAGGCAAGCCATTCTCGCTGAATGTTACATTATATGTTGTCGGAGTTGGAGACGGTGAGGGTGTTGAACCTGAACCACCCAATAACTGTTCTACATCAAGGGAAAAATTGTAAGCATTTATTGAACCCCAACCTGTAGGATAGTCCCATCCGGGCTTTGCATCATATTGTGTCTGTCCTGCATGATATCCAGAGGGTGTCTGTGTAACGTCCCAGAAAGGTTTTAAAGAATATTTTGATTCATTTGGACCAATTTTATAGAGTAATGGGTTAATAAATCCAAATTCATGACCTGTATATGCAACAATTTCCGCAATTATACCTGCAGTAACTGGTGATGCAACAGATGTGCCTCCAAGAGGCATCCATGGGCTTCCTCCGCTAAATAAACTTTGAGATTCATTCGTCAGATAAATGTATGTATTGTTACCAATGGCAGAAATATCTGCCACATCCCTACCAGAGGTTGACCCTCCATTATTCACAACTGCAGGAATGTCTTGCCAAGATGGCATGGGGTATGCAGTGGATGTTCCACTGGTTGTTCCAACGGTATCTCCATTGTTCTGTGTCTGTCCATTTGCATACCATACGACCTGATTTAAAATGGGATTTGTGACAGGTACTCCTATTCCGCTGTAACTGCCAGAGTTACCATTTAGTGTGACCGTCAATCCACCAACCGCCAGAAATCCACCTGTATTGGTTGCATCATTTGCGGGATAACTCTGCTGACTTGTATCCCCATCATCCCCCGCAGCAGCCATTACCGTTGTTCCGGTGGCTTCCATCTCGTAAACATAATTCTGTGTTACATTGTCCCCTTGAACATCTCCTCCACCCCATGAATTTGATACAGCTACCAGATTGCTTAATTTGGAAGCTGCGGCAAACTCTTCATCAGGGAAATTTGTTTCTGAAGGACCGGATGAATTACCGGGACCATATACCTCAACTGCTTTTACACCAGGTGCTAATGTTGTAACCATTTCAAGATCCAGGGTACTTTCAATATTGGATTCTGTTGTATCCTGGGATGCGTTTGGATTAGGCTGAACGGCTCCATTGACAGGATCACCTGTAACATTGGGTGTTGAACCAACAATATTCTGTATCCATGATGGAACTGTCTGTTGATAATAATTTACAACATCTGAAGGATTAAAAGGTGCAACCTGCTGTCCATTGGAGTTTACACCCTCCCATAATATGGTTGCCACTGTATATTTGGTTGGGAAATAATGAGTTGTTGAGGGTGAACCATTTGCAGAACCATTGAACAACATATATGTCTGATATGCCTTTTCAAGATCTCCACCTGTCAAAATCTGAGTTCCAGAAGAATTGATGAAACTTTTGATTATATGGAGATCAAACCCATATTTGTATTCGTTAGTAAGGCCAGAAATTCCACTGATATATGCAGAAATAGATGAAGGTAGGTATATCTGTCCTTCAGGTGCATAATAGAAATGATTGAATCCTTTTAATGAAGTGTAATACAATCCAAAGGTTGTATGAAACATTTCTTCAGCCTTATAGAGAGGGACATTATTCATAAAGAGTGCCAGATTATATGGTCCTATCTGTACATTTACTCCGTAAGAGTCAAAATATGATTTCACTTCCATTATTTCAAAATTAGTGGGTGCATATTCCGACATGAATTCAGTCTTATTCAAAAATTTCATGTACATAGGAGAACCCGGGGTTGAAACCGCTTTCAGATAATTTTCCAGCTGGTTTACGTTCCTCATTTTTAATCCTACTGAGATATCTATTCTAATGTTTTTATTCGGAAATCCAAGGAACAAAGAATTTTCCGATACCATTTTATTGAAATGGTACGGTACTGCAACCATGGGATCCATCATCGCAGCAGAAAAACCAAAACCAAAGAGCATCGCTATTCCTAAAACTATAACAATAAACCTGTTATCCATCAGTTTACCCTCCTTGCTATGCTATAAAATAACATAATAGTATTTAAAGATTTCTATTTTTTCTAATAAGGTTCAAAAAATA
>JAGDXR010000001.1:0-25597 GCA_023261745.1 Thermoplasmata archaeon
CACTTGAAAAAAATGCACAGAGATGGGATGAAAACGAAGAATACCCATTCGAATCCCTCAGGGCAATGGCAGAGGAAGGAATCATAGGTCTTGGAATTCCAGAAGAATACGGAGGCCAGGGAACAAACAGATTGAAGCTTGTTATAGCCATAGAAGAGGTTGCCAGGGTGGATCCTAACAGTGCCTTCATTCTTGAGGTCGAAAGTTTATTCAATCAGACCCTGGTGATGCACGGTACACATGAACAGAAATTGGTTTTAAGGGATATTGCTTCCGGGAAAAAAATAGGTACATTTGCTCTCACCGAACCCACAGGTGGAACGGATGTTGCGGGCATAAAGAGTATTGCAAGAAAGGAAAATGGGAAATATTATCTTTACGGTTCAAAATTTTTTATCACCAGTGCAATGGTGGCATCATATTTCATAATCTTTGCCAAGACCTCTCCAGAATTGAAAGGAAAGGGTATAACAGCATTTTTGGTGGATAAAGAAACCGAAAATCTGAGAATAGGGCCTTCAATAAAAATGACAGGGTTCAGAGGTTCTGCAATAGGTGGTCTCAGGTATGACGGCATGCCGGTGGATCCCGAAAATGTCATAGGTCGGGAAAATGAGGGTATCAAGGTAGCTCTCTCAACACTTGAGAAAGGTAGAGTAAATATTTCTGCCCTTTCACTTGGAATGTTGCAGAGAGTTTATGAGGAATCCGTAAAATTCTCAAATTACAGAAAAAGCATGGATCAGCCAATAATAAACTATCAGTACATTCAGCAATACTTAACCGATATGTTAACTGACCTTGAGGCATCGCGGCTCATGGTATACAATACAGCGATGCTAATAGACCAGAATCAGAATGTTGGTATGAATGCTGCATCCACCAAACTTTTTGTGAGTGAGTCCCTGATGAAACATGTTGTTAAGGCGGTTGAAATAATGGGCGGATATGGATATACACGCGGAACTGTGGTTGAAAGACTGTTCAGGGATGCCCATAATACTACAATAAGTCTTGGGACATCCGAAGCGATGAGAATGGTTCTTTCGAGATATTTAAAGATTTGAGGAATATTTTTCCTTTATTTTTAAAAGTTGCCTGTACATGTTCACCATTAAACAGGTTGGTGTTTTTATTTTAACATTTTTTGACCATACAAGTTCATCTTTCTGATAGATTATTGGACCGATATAATTCCTGGGAAGTGGATTTGCACCATCATGAGGAACCATGTTCATGAACTGTTCTATTATTTTCAATCTCTCGATATCATCTGATAATCCAAGGTCAATCTTCATTTTAGCTATCAAATATCCGGCCTCAAGGCTCAATTTTCCAATATCCATCCTTGATAGCCATAATGTTTCATAGTTTAATGAATCTATCCATGATTTTGAATTTTCCAGAAGGTTGTAATGATCCATCAATGTTCTTGCAAATATTTTGTACCCATATTTTTCACCGAGTTCGAATGCTAGACTCCCAGGATCTACAAAAGGTGCAATGGGTGATGTGAATGAATAAATCCATCTGTTATAGATTCTGTAGAATTTTTCCATGTATTTTATATCATTCAGAACATCCTCCCTTTTCTGTTCAGATAATCCAATGGAAAAGAAAATGTCCATTTTTCTAGCTCCATGTTTTTTTGCATGTTCCACTGTTTTTTCCAGTGCTTCATTATTGTAGAATCTTCCTGCCCTGGCCCTGACATGTTCATTTGAACTTTCTGGGGAAATTTCAAATGTGAATTCTGAAACATTTCTTTCAATATTTGCATAATAGCTTTCCGGGGCGGGATTGAACATTTCAAACATTATTGGAATATCGATACCATTCTCTCTTATCTTTTTCAATAATTCCTCCTCATACTTTTTTCCGGCTTCGTGAATATCCCCTATGATGAATACAGGTGCTCCTAAGTTTTCCTGTACAGATATGATATCATCTATTACATTATCAACGGGTCTATAGCTCAGAACCTCCCTTCCATAAAAATTTGAATAGGCAAACTTTGACCCTCCGCATATAGTGCAATTATGATGGCATCCTTTCTGTATGTATGTCATTCCGGAAGGTGAAATGAACCAGTCCGAATATGGTAATGATGACCTAATATCCAGATTCCTCAGACATGTCCTTATAAGATATCTGTAATCCAGTCTTATTTCAGAAATGTGCTTTGATGGTGGTTCAATTTTGTTTACAGTCAATTTACCATTTTTTCTGTATGCAAGATTCGGTATGTTGGAAAAATCTCCATTTTTCTGATATGCATCGATCAGAGGCGGAATATATGTATCCGTTGTATCACCTATAAGTACAAAGTCAACGTAATCCAGATCGTTTATTATCTCTTTATGATAATATGATGAAGACAGTCCACCGAGGAGTACTGCCGAATCCGGGTGATATTTTTTGACGATTTTTGCAATGTTCAAAGCTCCATGGACATGAGGGAGCCAGTGAAGATCTATTGCATATATGTCAGAATAAGTCCTTTTTATTCTGTTTTCAACATCGAAATTTTTGTCCAGCAACATCTGCACAGCAATATTTTCTATCTTTGCCTTGTATCCCCTTGGAATGATCGTTGTAAGAATGCTCAGAAAGCCTATTGGGTACATTTCAAAAATTGGAGTGGAAGGAATAACATCGCTTACAGGACCATAATCCCTCAGTCTCTTTCTGAAATCGTAAATTGACGGGGCATGGATCAGTACAATATCATACACATCTGTTATTAAACGTTCAGGAATAAATAATTTTACTTTATGTTCGATGTTTAAATTTAAACATAAAAATATTTCACCGATAAGTTTTTTCAAAAAATATGGAAGGAAAAAATTACATGGCCCTTTCAATCATGATAATAGCACTTCTGGGATTTCTTTTTGATGGATATGACCTCCTGATCTATTCATATACATTACCTCAGATAATGGCCTATTATAAGGCTACAGCATTGCAGATGGGTCTTGTAGGCACAATAATGCTTGCGGGTACAATTATTGGTGCAATCGCCTTCGGTATGGTTTCAGATTTTGTTGGAAAAAGACTGGCTTTGATATTGACAATATCATTTTACAGTATATCAACAATATTTACAATCTATTCCCCAGATATATCCATATTTGCATTGTTCAGATTTCTATCATCTCTGGGAATAGGAGGGGAATGGGGAATCGGATATTCCATCATAACAGAATATTTCAAGTCCAGAAAAGGTTTCAGTGGTGGAATACTTCAGAGTGGTTTTTCCATAGGTGCGGTACTGGCCATATTTGTATCCGTATATTTTATCATGCATTACGGCCTCACAGGATGGAAATACGTATTCATCAGTGGTGGTATTCCTGCCCTTCTTGTCATACCCATAAGATTATTCATACCTGAAAATAAAAACAGAAATCAGAATATTGATAAAATAAAAATATTCATGGAAACAAAGATATTCCTTCTCTCTCTGATTTTAACGTTCGGTGAATTTTTCATGGCCTACGCGACAATCATATGGTGGCCAACAATACTTGAAAATATATATAAGATAAATCCCGGTTCATTCTCAGAAATCTTGATATTTGCCACCATTATACAGGTACCCATATTATTTTTCATAGGTTATCTTGTTGATGTTGTCGGAAAAAAGAAGGTCGCCCTGATGTTCTCCCTTTTAACTTTAATTTCCCTGATATTCTGGCTCTTTGCCATGAAATATACAGGTATTCCGTCCAAGAACCTGTGGACATGGCCAGTCATGGAAGGATACATCCTGTTTCAGGCAACAAGTTTATTTGTTGGCGTGTTTGGAATATGGTTTTCAACAATATTCAATCCAAAAATCAAGGCAACATTATCCAATTTTTCATACATGTTTGGAAGG
This sequence comes from Thermoplasmata archaeon, assembly GCA_023261745.1. Classification (GTDB taxonomy): domain Archaea; phylum Thermoplasmatota; class Thermoplasmata; order Thermoplasmatales; family ARK-15; genus JAGDXR01. Next base: position 3,884 of record JAGDXR010000001.1, read on the forward strand.
GGTGTTGGTGGAGGTCTTGCCTCAAGTGCTGTGGTTTTGTTGATGGAATATACAATGACACCTCTTCAATTTTCAATGATTTATATTGCCATAGTGGGAGCTATAATTGCCATAACAGGAATAATCATGCTGCCGGAAAAAAGATCATGGGAAGAAGGAAATCCTTCCTGATGAAATCAAATTTTTATTCTTTGCCATTTCATAAACCTTTTTTATGGAATTTTTCCCCTCTTCACCCATGCCATAAGTCAATTCGTTAACGTATTTTAAAGCAAATTTTTTTATCACTTCCCTGCTGTTTCCCCTTGAATATTTCATTGCATAATCCAGGGATTCTTCAACATTGTTTAATGAATATTCAATGCTTTTCCTTATAAGATCATAAAGTTTATTTTTGATTTCTATTGGAATATCATCTCTGATCACGTTAACACCAAGAGGTAAAATTCTGTAACCCGTGTATTCTTTCCAATCATCATACAGTGATGCAAAGAGTTTCAGTCCATGTTCAGAATATACATCCTGCCCCTCATGAATCAGGAGGCCATAGTCCACCCTGTCATTTTTTATTTCATTAATAATTCTATCAAATCTTATTTCATATTCATTTTTAAATCTATAAAATAGCCTATATATCAGATAGGATGTCGTCAATTTTCCTGGAACCGCAATACTGCCGTTTTCCTCATATCCTTTCATGTTTTTTGTTATTATAACAGGCCCGTAGCCATTTCCGAAGCTAGCTCCTGCAAGCATTATGCTGTATCCTCTTAACATAAATGCAGCATAAACACTGGCAGCAGAAACATCAAGAGAATGTTCAAACAACTTTAAATTCAAGGTCTGAACATCATCTACGCAGAATTCAATATCCATATCATGTTTTATTTTTCCCGTTTCAAGGGCATAGAACATGAAAGCATCATCTGCATCCGGAGTATGACAAATTTTTATCATATTTATTGAATTCAATATAAAAAAATAAAATTTGCCGTTTAATTTTGAATGATCAATCAGATTTATATAGTTGAATATTAAATACCATATCAGGTGAAATTATGTCCCCCGATTTCCAGATCAAAGATCAAAAGTTGTATTCCGAAGGTGAATCAGTAAAGGTATCCGATGATGATAAGGATTTAATTGAAATTCTTAAGGGAATGAGGACGGTAATCAAGATCATTGGGTGTGGGGGTGGTGGATCAAATACAATAACAAGGCTTATGGAAGAAGGAATTATGGGTGCAGAGCTTGTTGCTGCAAATACCGATGCCCAGCATCTTCTTATAACAAAAGCACAGAAAAAAATTCTCCTTGGTAAAAGGCTTTTGAAGGGATTCGGTGCCGGGGCACTGCCCAATATTGGAGAAGAGGCAGCAAAGGAAGCAGAAGATAGTATAAGGGAAGCACTGAAAGGCGCAGATATAGTTTTCATCACATGTGGGCTGGGAGGTGGAACAGGAACAGGTTCAGCCCCTATTGTGGCCCAGATTGCAAAGGAGCTCGGCGCATTGACAATAGCAGTATGTACCCTCCCATTCTCATCTGAAGGAAGAATGAGAATGGAAAATGCAGTATATGGTCTGGATAAACTTAGAGTCCATGCGGATACGGTCATCACAATCCCAAATGACAAACTTTTGCAGATTGCCCCCAGAATGCCATTGAATTCTGCCTTCAGGTTAGCTGATACGGTATTGATGAGGGCAATAAAAGGTTTAACGGAAATGATAACAAAACCCGGAATCGTGAATCTGGATTTCAATGATCTGAGAACCATAATGAAGGAAGGAGGGGTTGCAATGATAGGTGTGGGGGAAAGCTCTTCTTCCGGAGATGCAAAAGCAAGGGAATCACTGGAGACTGCCATAAACTCACCCCTACTTGAGGTGGATATATCCACGGCCACAGGGGTTCTCATTCATGTCATAGGAGGACCTGAAATGAGCGTAAGTGAGGCACAGCTTATAGTCTCGGAAATACATAAAAGGGTAGGTGATAAGGCCAGGATAATCTGGGGCGCTGCGGTCGACCCTGAATATGAAGGAAAAATAAACGTCATGATAGTTGCAACAGGAGTAAAATCAAGGCAGATAATGGGAAAAATTTCACCGGAAGATATAAATAAGAATATAGATAAAATAAAGTGATATAAAATGTACAGTGGTCCTCTGGAAAGAATTGATAATTTTAGATGGAGGATTCCGAAGAATTATAAAACGGGTATGAGGGTAGATGGTATAATTTTTGCCAGTGATCATATGATAGAGGATATCAGAAAGGATAATGCTCCTGAACAGGTTGCAAACGTTGCAACCCTTCCGGGTATAATAAGGGCATCATACGCCATGCCTGACATTCACTGGGGGTATGGGTTTCCGATAGGTGGAGTTGCAGCATTTGACTACGATGAAGGTGTAATCTCCCCAGGTGGTGTAGGTTATGATATAAACTGCGGTGTAAAGGTTGTAAGGACAAACCTTACAATAAATGAAGTTAAGCCAAAGATAAAGGAACTCATTGATACAATATTTGAGGAAGTCCCAAGCGGTGTTGGATCTGCGGGGAAAATCAAGCTGAATAGAAACGACCTGAACGGGGTTCTGTCTGAGGGTGCCAGATGGGCTGTGGATAATGGATACGGCTGGGAGGACCTTTAAAGAATCGAGGAATATGGAAGGATTGAGGGGGGCGATCCTGGAAAGGTCTCCGAAAAGGCCAAATCCAGGGGGGCTCCACAGCTCGGCACCCTCGGCGCAGGAAACCATTTTCTTGAAGTTCAGGTCGTGGATAGAATATATTTACCTGAAGTTGCGAGGAGTTTTGGAATAACTGAAGAGGGTCAGATAACAGTGATGATACATACCGGATCCAGAGGGCTTGGTCATCAGGTTGCAACTGATTACATAGATGTTATGGAATCTGCAGCAAAAAAATATAGTATTGATCTTGTTGATAAACAGCTCGCCGCAGCCCCGGTTCATTCAAAAGAATCACAGGATTACATATCAGCTATGGCTGCTGCTGCGAACTTTGGATTTGTTAACAGGCAGATGATAAATCACTGGACCAGGAGAGCGTTTGAGAGAATATTCAAAACGGATGCTGAGAATTTAGGAATGCACATTATTTATAGTGTAGCCCATAATATTGCCAAAATTGAAGAATATGAAATTGATGGAAAAAGAAAAAAGGTCGTGGTTCACAGGAAGGGTGCAACAAGGGCATTTCCTGCAAACCATCCATCACTTCCAGATATATACAGGAATATAGGACAGCCAGTTCTGATACCCGGAGATATGGGAAGGGCTTCATACCTTCTCGTTGGAACCGAAAGGGCCATGGAGGAGACATTTGGGTCGACATGCCATGGGGCAGGCAGGATACTTTCAAGGAATGAAGCTCTCAGAAGGTATAGAGGGGATGCGGTAAAGAAAGACCTCATGAATCATGGAATTTATGTCAGGTCTGCAAGTTCTGATGTTGCTGCAGAGGAGGCACCTGGTGCGTATAAAAATGTAGACGATGTTGTAAATGCAGTTGAAGGTGCAGGAATATCCAGAATAGTTGTAAGATTGAGGCCAATAGGTGTTATGAAAGGGTAGGTTTAAAAAATAGAAAATAATGAAAAGAAAAATGAAATTATGAAAGATAATGTAATGGAAAGTATGAAAGGGGTCTGATATTTTTTGTATTCTCCATTTTCATACAGATGCGTGAAGGATATTTCCACATTATTTTTATGATTCTTCCATGCTACATAGGATCCAAATATGATAGCATTCAATATGAGAGCATAGAAAAGTATTTCCAGAGAATATGGAAATAGTATGTTAACTACATAATTAACATGGGAATAGGGACCAAAACCGTCAGAATAATTTGGGGAGAGCAAGGTAAGGCTCATCATGGCTCTTGCATCAGCCTTTCCTGGCATAAGATTTATATGATAAAAATACTTGTAAACAATTACCAAAAATAAATCTATGTTGAATGAGATATTATTTGTATTTAACATCAGGTAGAAATTTATTATTATAATTATTATGTCTATTATATATTCATAGAACATCAGTTCAAAATACCAGAGTGAAATGACAATAAACATAAGCGTCAATATCTCCCAACCATTCGAATAGTATATCATGGAAAGAATATATCCAGAAACAGCCATTAAAAACCATACAATGCTGTAAATTTCTCTCGTTTTGATATCATGGTATGATGCATATGATAAAAAAATCAAACCGGTTATGAATATCAATGTGGAATGAAGATCCATAAAAAAAGTAAATGAAATTTAGAAATAATTTTTACTCTTTCTTATTTTCATTATTTTTTGATTTCTTTGAATTCATGTACATGAAAGCTCCCACGATCAAAGCAATGATGATTATTCCTATCACAATGTAAATCCATGTCATTAAATTGTTGTTCTGAGTTGTGGGTGATGAAGTGGTGGGGGATGAATACACAGTAACAGTATTGTTATTCGGGACAGCATATCCCTGCACAGCAATGTTTGCTGATGGATCAGTAATGATTTCGAGTGAATAATTTCCAAAGTTATTTGATGTAATATTGTTCATAAAAGGCATTCCACCGTATGTGCTGTTAGACAATGTGAATGTTTGATTGAATATAATCTGGGGAGGAATGGTAAGTGTGAATATTGTTTCATTCAAAGTTTTATTATATGCTCTATTCCACTCTTTAAGGGGTTTGGCAAATACAGAATAGTTGAAACCCCATATCTTAGGCATTTTCATCATAGGCATTGAAGACATGCCGAATTTCTCTGAATAATTTCCCATCTGTGTATAGTTGAAGTTGAAACCATTCACGTCATACTGTTTATTTCCATACGTTATGTTGAAATTTTTATTTATGATAATGTCTCTCCAAGATAAATTAACAACTGAATTGCTTTTGCTTTTGTTGAATATACCAGTCAGCCAGAGATCCATTGATACATTCCTGAATGCAATCATTTCAGTTGAATTTGCATATTCCTTCATGTTGTATGTCAGTGTTAGATTTTCAATTGTAACATTTTTGTAATGGCTCTTGAAAAAACCTTCCAAGAAAGATATGTAATTTTGAGATGGTCCAGAATAGTTAACCGTAAATGTTATTTCCCTGCTAGTATTTGCAAGCAAACTTGAAAACATGGAATTTTTTGGATATTTGAACAGGAATTCAATAGACGAAGACATGACCACGTGTGCCAGATTTTTCTGATTATAGACAGTAATATTTAAAGATCCAGCACTTGCTATGGATGCAAGCATTATGAAAGATATCAATACCACCAATACCATATTATTTTTCATGACTAAAAATAAATGTTATTTATATTTAAAATTTATGATACATTTTTTATGGGAAATTTTTTTAACATCCTTTCAATACATAATTAGGGCCCCGGTGGTGTAGTGGCCTATCATATGGGACTGTCACTCCCATGACCTGGGTTCAAATCCCAGCCGGGGCGTTTACATAAAATTATATTTTTTAAAATATATTAAAAATATAGAAAAATGGTTAAACGGACACAAAAATTTAAATAAAATGTTTGAGAAAGAATTAATTTAGGTGATTGAAAAATGTTGAAGATCATAGTACCGGCGATACTCATTACTGCTATTCTCGCCCTGGGAATGATCGTTCCTAGTGTATCATTTGCTAATCAGAACTCTCAAACTGTTGTTCTCCTTGTCAATGGATATACGGTAAGAGGCAATGGTGACTGGGTTTATGGAATAAATATATACCAGCAGCTTGCCGATGCTGGATATCTTGTTGGCATAGTTTCATATTATGGTCCTTTTGTGATAAACTTCAGCAATGGATATCAGTACATAATACCCAATTTCGGTGGTACCAACAATACACCAATAGAAAATATATCATATCAGCTTGCAAGTGCAATAATTAACCTTACCTATATTTTGGGAAATTTCAATCTTGATATTATAGGTCACAGCATGGGTGGTTTAATAACAATGTACATGCTTGAAAATTACATATTGCCAATAAATCTCAACACGGTAATAACCATAGGTACGCCATTTGAAGGTTCAAATCTTGCAACGGTTACACATTACCTTGGTGAAATGGGTATAAATATAACATTCAATGGGGCAAGCGGTTTCACACAGATGGGATATGAGGATGTGGAACTTATGCCCAATTCTGCATTTATCAACAATCTCAATGAATATCAGTCAAATGTAACATCCAATTATCCAAATACGGTAATAATAGCATATGCGGGAAACTATGATCCATGGTGGGGATACGTAGCCTTCTTTGGTCAAGATAATGATGGTCTTGTATCGGATCCATCCGCACTGGGATTTTACCACAATTATCAGTACATCTTTCCGGATCTTCATTCCCCTTACTGGGACCAGTATACCTGGGATGGAATAAGCTACTTTGAAGACCAGAATGTGGCAAATACTATTTTGAACAATCTTTCCGGAAATTATTAAAAATCCTTAAATTTATATTTATTTTATATCTGCCAAGATGAAGGAATCTGATTCAAAATTATTTGATTCGAATGAAAAATACCGTTCAATTCTAAATGAAATTTTACGGGATCTTGAATCGATATCTGTAGGTCCTGCCGTACAGAGCAAAACAATAAAAGACTTAATATCAAAATATAGAATTTATATTGCACGTGTTGATGAAGAAATAAATCAGAAAACAAAAAGGCTGCTCGAATATTCAAATTCATATATAATAAATACTGAAAAATACAGTGAAAGAATGGTTTACAGTTTAATTGAAAAATCCATAGGAAAATATTATTCAAGTGGATTATTCATAATAAAGGAAAATCCTGAAACATTTTATCTCAGAAAGATGCTTGAACTCAAGAGCAGCATCAGGACAAGATTCATATGGCTAACAAATATAAATACGACATATGAAAAAGTTTCCCCATCAAATCTTCTGCAGCTGCAAAAACTTATCATGGATTACATTAAAGAGATAGAAAAACAGAAATCAATGATATTGCTTGAAGGACTTGAAATAATCAAGACTTATAATGAAATGAGGGAGATGCTGAAGTATCTGAAAAACATTAAGGACCAGATATCCATTTCAAATTCAATTTTTCTTATACCATTCAATTTTTCCGCCTTTACAGCTGAAGAAATAGGATTGTTAAAAGGAAATTTTAATCAATTTCCTTAAGATTTTTTATAAGGTTTTATTATTATTTTTGTTGGAGTTGGAAGCTTGAACGAAGCTTTTCTCAGTCCATCCTTTGCCTGTTCAAGGTTCTGTGAATTAACCCTAACAAACATTATGACATCCCCAGGTCTGACCCTTGCAGCAGTTCCAACAGGTTTTCCGAATGCAAGGCTCATACCACTCGAAATCCTATCTGCACCTGCACCAGTAGCCATTTTATGCTCTCTTAGAACATGGTGAGGATAGACTCTTATCTTAAGAAAATAGTTATTTGTTCCAACAGCCGTCATAAGAAATTTGTTTACCGAAATCCTTGCGGCCTCAAGGGCAGTATGCCTGATCTGGCAGGCTTCATCCGCCACCAAATCCAGCTGGTAATCAAAATCCTCCTGTCCGCTCAAATTCCCGTGTTCAAATTCATGTATCCTTGGCTGGGGTATTCCTGCAATATATTCCTTCCTTGTATATGCTGGTCCCGTGATGGGCGTATACATCCTTCCAGGTTTCCTTACCATATGATCCACCTGCCGTGGTAAAAAAGAATAAAGAAAGAGGTATTTTTAATTTTTGTTTAAGGTTTTTCTGCCGGTACAAAATATACTGAATTGGCAGTTATGCTTTCCAAAGGCACATCCCTGAACTTTGGCTTTATTTTCATACCTATTCTTATCTCTTCAGGCTTTATGTTTATTTCCCCCTGTTCATTTATGACTAGGGTACTTGTAAGCTTTGAATAAGATGTATCATATCCCACAACCTCAACATTTATCAGTATGTATGGAACCTGGTTAAGAAAACTCTCACTTGCAAAATATGCTATAGTGTATGTATAAAGCCTGAATTCATTATCTGTCAGATCAACCCATTCCTTAATCTCGGCCATGCATTCAGGACAGTCTGCCCTTGGTGGCAGGAATAGCAATTCAGTCTTGGACCTGTGTTTCTCCTTATTTCTGCAAATTGTTCCAAGAATTTTTTTATTTTTCAGTCCAACAAAGTAAGGAGATACCTTCCCGTAAGAATGCCTGTAATTTATATGATAAGGCAAATCCACTATCAAATTATTGTTATCTGCCATTTTACCACCCCCTATCCATCACTATAACAGCAACATCAGTTCCCGTTCCCGCATGGCTATGAACAAGACCCATCCTTGGATTTTTTACCTGTAGGACGGGATTTCCGTAGAATTTTGGAATTTTTTCCTGCAGCTGCCAGAATACGCTGACGGTTTGAGCTATTCCGGTTGCACCTACGGCATGCATACACCCTATCAATCCACCTGAAGGATTTATATGCACCCTTCCTGCCAGGGCGGGATTAACCTCCTTGAAAATACCCTTTTCCTCATCAAACGGTGCGGAATCGATCAGTTTGCCACCTTCCCCATACCTGGCAAATCCAAGATCTTCATAAGTCTGCAATTCGCTTGATGTATAAGCATCATGCAATTCCACCACGTTAATTTCTTCGAGTGGGTTCCTTATTCCTGCCATCTGATAGGCCATCTTTGCCGCCTTTCTTCCAGCCCTGAAGGAATGGAATCCCGGGTATACCATGTTTTCATACCATTCAGGCTTTTCATGCGGAAGCAGCAGATCATCCATAAGCAAACCTCCCTTCCATGTGGGTCTGTCAGCAAGCCTCATGGTATCTGTACCACTGCCAACACCCCTAATCGTAACAGGTTTCTTCGATAATTTTCTGGCCAAGCTCTCCTCTGCCAGTATTGCAACAGCAGCTCCATCACTCATCAGACAACAGTCAAGCCTTTTAAGAGGATATGCAATTTTTTCAGAATTTAAAACATCCTTCAATGTAACGAATCCAGATGTTGATTTGGTTGCATATGGATTTTTGGCATTTGTTTGAGCAAATGGGTTGTACTGTGCATTGTTTCTATTCTTTACACCCACCTTTGCCATCTGTTTTTCAGTTATTCCGAATTCATGGATGTACCTTGTTGCCATTGCTGCATAATAGGCCGTATAATATCCACCAACAGGGAAATCAAAATCTGTATCGGAAGCAAGTGCAATGAATTCATTACCTTTTGCAGTAGATACCTCAGACATCTTTTCGAATCCCGCAACAACCACCAGATCGGCATCTCCTGATTTTACCATTTCGTAGCCAGCCTTTATTGCTAGACCTCCCGTGGCCCCACCACCTTCAATCCTTACACCCTGATTCGGATTCAAACCGAGATAATCCCTTATTGTTGCTCCAAACAGCAGCTGTCTTTCAAAATGGTCTGAAAAATATGAAACAACAACTCCATCCACCATCCTCTTAACATCGAGCGGATCAATCAGAAGGTCATTATTGAAAAAGGCCATTCTGGCAGCTTCCATAACAAGTTCTTCCTGCGTTGCATCCCTTCTTGCCTTTGCAAATGTTGTAAGACCTCCGGCAATCATCGCCACTTTTCTATCATTTCCCATAGATTTACCCCCTTTTATTTCAGTAATTCTTTGGATATTATTATTTTTTGTATTTCGTTAGTTCCCTCTCCTATTTCCATTAACTTTGCATCCCTCAAAAGCCTGTCAATCCCAAAATCCCTGAAATACCCATATCCACCATGTATCTGTATTGCAAGGCGAGAACATAGCATGGCAACCTGGCTGGATTTGTATTTTGCCATGGATGAATATAACCTCGAATGCATTCCATTATCATGCATCTCCGCTGCCTTTTCGGCGAGGAGTTCGGCAGCCCTTATTTCAGTCGCCATTTCAGCCAAATAGAACTGTATCCCTTCAAAATCCGCCAGTTTCTGATTAAACGCAGTCCTCTCCTTTGAATATTCAATACTTTTCTGCAAGGCCGACTTGGCTATACCAAGTGCCACACCTGATATCGCTATCCTGCCACCTATCAAAACATCCATGACCTGCCTGAATCCTTCTCCAGGTTTTCCAATAATTCTATCTCTATTAACTTCAACATCATGGAAAATAATTTCCGCTGTATCGCTTCCTCTCACACCCATCTTGTCATTTAACTTGTTTCTTTCAATTCCAAATTCGTTGGCATCAAGAAGAAAGGCATTAATTCCCTCCTCACCCTTTGCCATTAAAACTATATGATTTGATGAAATTCCATGCGTTATGAAAATCTTGGAACCATTAATAATATACCTATTTCCATTTTTTCTGTATTCGGTCTTCATATTCTTTGCATCGCTGCCCGAAGAAGTTTCAGTCAATGCCCATGCCACAGGCCTGTGGTATCTCTTTATTTTTTCTATTACCTCTGATTTCTGTTCCTCGTTACCAAATTTTAAAACGTGTTCCATGCCCAGGCCATTATGTGCCTCGAGACTTAATCCTATCCCACCGGAATAGAATGAAATTATTTTCAATATTTCAAGAAATGTTTTCATGTCAGAATTTATTCCCCCATATCTTTCATCAGCCCTTAGAAGCATAAGTCCATAGTCATAAAACTTATCCCATAAATCATCAGGAATATGATCCTCAAAATCAATTCTCTTTGCTTCAGGCTCAATGTATTTCTTTGAAAATTCTTCAACTGTCCTTAATATGATATCGGTCTCCTCTCTCATCAATCTCCCCAAAAAAGAAAAATAATAAATGGTATATTATTTTTTCATATTCTCATACATATCCCTGAGCATTTTCTTGTCAATCTTACCTGTGCTGGTTTTTGGTAAATCATCGATGAATACAACATCGTCAGGTATCCAGAATTTCTGAATTCTTCCAGTTTCAAGATACTTTTTGATATGATCATATATATCCTCTTTTGTAATATCCTTCAGTTTTTTGACAAAGAGCACAGGCCTCTCTCCCCATTTTTCATGTGAGACACCTACCAGCGCAACTTCACCAACTCCCGGTATTTCTGAAACGATATTTTCAATAAGTATTGACGGGATGAATTCTCCACCGGATTTTATTGCATCCTTCTCCCTGTCAACTATATGGACATATCCATCAGAATCAACAAATGCCAGATCTCCTGTGTGCAGCCATCCGTCTTTCCATAGCTGTTCCGTCTTCTCCGGGTCCTTGTAATATTCTTTTGTGAGCCATGGGGCCCTGACTACTATTTCCCCAATGGTCTTTCCATCCCATGGTACTTCTTTACCATATTCATTGACGACCTTCAGATGAACAAATATTATGGGTATTCCAGTCGATATTCTGTATTCAAACCTCTCATTTTCATTCTTTTTTGATATCCTGTCATTGTAGAGTGCTAGGGTTAGCACAGGACATGTTTCCGACATTCCATATCCTGCAATTATCCTGATGCCATAACTTTCGGCCAGTCTGGCCAGTCCCCTGGGTAAAGCAGCCCCTCCTATAACAACCTTCCATTTCGAAAAGGCATCCTTATGTTCCTGTGCCTTTGGATGGTTCAGAATCATGTATAATATTGAGGGGACCATAAGGGAAAGGGTTATCCTTTCTTTGTCAATCAATTCAATAATTTTCCCCATGTCATATCTTCCTGGGAGAACATATTTGTTTCCAGTTAGGATAGTCACATATGGCAATCCCCAGGAATGTACGTGGAAAAGCGGGACCAGACTCATGAAAACATCGTTATCCCTCACAACAAGAGGTTCCCTGTGCACCGATGATGCAAGTGAGACCGCATGTAAAATCAGGTCCCTGTGAGTGAAAGTCACTCCCTTGGGCAAACCTGTAGTTCCAGATGTATAGAATATTGTTGCCTGTGTATTTTCATCTATATCAGGGAAATTCATGGGTTCATTATTTTTTACCAGATCCTCATAGTTATAGGATGGAGATAACGAAGTCTTAACATCATCAGTGTCATCCGAATACACAATCCATCCCTTGATGAAATCGAACATTGAAGCATATTTTTCAATAAGTGGAAGGAATTCATCTCTTATTATAACATATTTATCCTCAGCATGCTGCATTGTAAGGTAGATCAGTTCTGGAGGATATCTTATATTTACAGTATGCAATACAGAACCCATCATAGGTATGGAAAAATAGCTTTCCATGTAATGGTTGGTATCCCAGTCCAATACTGCCACTTTATCACCTGGCTGAACTCCTATCTCTTTAAGGCCGTTTGCAAACCTGGATATTCTCTCGTAGAATTGATTAAATGTAAATCTCTTTTTGTCAGAATAGACTATTTCCTGATCCCCAAAATTTCTTAAAGATCCTGGAAAAATGTTTTTCAATATTAGCTGATAGTTATATGCTGTCATAAATTTTATACCAAAAAACATCTTATTTAATTTTTCCAGAATGTAATATGATATAAGAACAACATTATTATAAAACTTAAAAAAAATTCAAAATTAATAAACGAAATTTTTATATATTTAATTTATTATAATATAATTTATGGAAGAAACAGGTGCAATAAAAATAATTTTAAAAATTCACAAGCATGGGGTTTTTGGGTCAAGGGAAATCAACGAGATGAAGGAATTTCTTGAAGAATATGTTAAAAAATTTGCAGAATCCCAGGGTGCAAAATATCATTTTCATGAAGAACAGAAGGACTATTTTGGTTTTTGTGTGGAAGGGAATCTGGATCCTGAAGTATATAAGAAGAAATTTTCAAACCTTGAAACTATACTGGATGAATTCGGGTTGAAAAAATTTTTGAATGATATTAGAAAAATATCTGCATTCATATACATAATAAAGCCAGGAGAGGAGGACCCAGAGGATAAAAGGGCTCCGGATATATATTATGAATATGATTTATCAAAGAAAAAATCTCCTTTTAATCCATAATAACCGGGAATAAAAATAAAATATGTTTTCTATTTATTCCTATTCATGATTTATGAATTTGAGGGAAGGGTCCCAAAAATATCTCCAAAGGCCTACATTCATGAAGCTGCTGTAGTTTTAGGAGACGTTACCATAGGAGACGGTGTATGGGTAGGTCCAAATGCCACCATAAGAGGAGATTATGGTACAATAGTCATAGGCAACAACAGTGCAGTTGAGGATAATGTTGTTATACATGCCAGGCCAGGAGAAAAAACAACAATTGGAAACTGGGTAACAATAGGACACGGGTCGATAATTCATACTGCCACCATAGAGGATTATGCTGTTATTGGAACAGGTTCTGTTGTTACAGATTATGCTGTTGTTGGTAAATGGGCAGTCTTAGCGGAAGGAACTGTTGTAAAAATAAGGCAGATTGTTGAACCCGAGACAATAGTGGTTGGAGTTCCGGCACAGCCAAAGGGAAAGATAAATGAGGAATACAAAAATCAGTGGACCTCTTTTAAGAGCATTTATGTGTCATTTACTGAAAGATATAAAAAAAATTTAAGGAGGATTGAATGAATGTATAACATAATAGTTTTGTTCAAGCAGATACTTGACATAGATCAGATGAAGATAGATGAAAAGACTGGAGAACCTGTAACCAAGAATCTTCCATACAAAATTGAAGACCTTAGCAAGAATGCAATAGAGGAGGCAGTGAGAGTAAAGGAAAAATATGGCGGTAAAGTAATAGCGATAACATTCGGTGGGGATCAGGCAACCATGTCCATGAAGGAAGCACTTGCAATGGGCGCGGATGAAGGTATCATTCTGAAGGGATACAGGGAAAATAATCCCACACTGACAGCCGAGGTACTTGCAACGAAGATAAAGACTTTGCAATATGACATCATCATAATGGGAAATCAATCCGCTGATAGCTACACAGGTTTATTACCCGGGAAACTTTCATCAAAATTAAATTTACCATTGCTGGGAAATGCGATAAAACTGGAAATGGAAGGAAGGAAGGCAAGGGTTACGAGAAGCGGTGAACAGAGAGATTATGTGATTGAATCTGATCTTCCGGCCATAATCAGCGTTGAACAGGAAATAAATGAGCCAAGGCTTCCACCCTTGGTTCAGATCATGATGGCTGGAAAAAAACCCATGAAGGTAGAAGAAATAAAAGTCAATGTTGAAACTTATAAGAAAGTAATCTGGAACAGGGCTCCAAAGAGTGATAGGAAGAGAGTGGTATTTGAGGATATTGATAAGGGTGTAGAGGAAATTTCAAAAGTTATAAGGAGTGAGGTAAAATGAAGGCATTATTATTTTCAGAGTCCGGAGATCTTGCATCACAGCTATTAACATTATTGAGGGATAAGTTTGAGATCAATGCTTATATACTGTCAAAGGATGATATTAGCGAATACGGTGCAAGTAATGTTTTCCAAATAGAAACCTCATTTCCTTATGCGGACAATCTTTCCAGTTTTATATCTGAAGAATTCAAAAAATGGAATTATCATGTCATATTGATGGTATCTTCACCATTAACTAGGGATATTGCGGGCATGCTCTCTGAAATATTAAAGACCGAGGCAATAACAGAGATAATGAAACTTGAAACGGGCGAAAACAATAAATTTTACACGGAAAGGTTTTTCTTCGGTGGAAAGACAATTATAAGAGAAGAGTCAGATGCAAGAATATTCACTTTTCTGGCAGGACTTACAGATCCCCAGAAGGTCAATACAAAATCAAACGTGCAGAAAATCAGAATAGATCTGAAATCCAGGGTATCTCTTGTAAATGAGATAGAAAAGCCGAAGAGCTCCGTAAATCTTGAAAAGGCTGACATCATCGTTTCTGCTGGAAGAGGTATTGGAAAGAAGGAAGGATTATCCGTAATCCAGCAGCTTGCAGATGTATTACACGGTGAAGTCGGAGGTTCAAGGCCTGTTTGTCTGGATTACCACTGGTTGAGCGAAGAAAGGCAGGTAGGTTTATCGGGCAAGAGGGTAAAGCCAAAGATATACATAGCCGCAGGAATTTCAGGACAGGTACAGCACATAGCGGGTATGAGAGGTTCAAAGACAGTCATTGCCATAAACAAGGATAAAAATGCTCCCATATTCAATGAATGTGATTATGGAATTGTCGGGGATCTATATGTTGTAATTCCAAAGCTAATAGAAAAGTTAAAGAAATGATATTTACTAGCCTGAAAATAGAGTCTTCAGATCCTGAAATACTTTACAGGGTATTGAACATAGAAAATGAGAGGGATATACCGAAGGCTAGGATAGATGTTAATATAATAAACAAAAATATAATAATTAATATAGAAACAGAAAATATAAGTTCGATGAGGGCTGCCATAAATTCATATATGCGTTGGATTAATCTAATTGAAGATATTCTGGGGTTGATAAAGGATGGTTGATATAAATCTTTCACCGTATTTGCAGGAAAAGGTAAAGCAGGCACAGAACATACAGCAGCAGCTTGAAAGCATTGTGGCGCAGAAATACCAGATAGACTTAAAAATCAAGGAAATAGAGAAAACGCTCGAGGAACTGACCAAAGTAGAAGAAAACCAGAGAATATACAGGATGAGCGGTTCAATTTTAATTGAAATAAAGGATAAGGAAAAGTTGAAAAAGGATCTTGAAGAGGAAAAGGAAATGCTTACAATAAGGTCAAATACACTTGAAAAGCAGAAGAAGATGCTCGAGGATAAATATGGCGAGATAGAGAAGGAGTTTGAGGAGGCCTATAATAAACAATGATTGAATTAGGTAAATTAAGATATTTACCTTTTTCAATGGAAAATTTAGAATTCGGTTATTCACTTGAACAGGATGCATTAACAACATTTTTTTCAAGGGGCATAGCGATAAATTTACAGGGCATTGAATCCTACAAAAAGATGGTTGAGGAGGATATTTCCACAGGAAACAGAAAAAGAATTCTCATAACATATGATGGAAATGAGATAGGTATAGGAAGCATATATGAAAATCAGGGAATGCCAAAGAAAGCTGGAGTAGGGTTAATGCTCAGAAGGGATTTCTGGAATTCACATATAGGATCGGTCAGTACAATAATCCTTGTGGAGATGCTATTTTATTTCATGGATTATCATAGGATAGAGGCCTGGTCAGCTGAATACAACAGAAGGGCGCACAGAGTTCTTGAAAGGGCAGGGTTTGTACTTGAAGGGAAATTGAGGGAATCCCTGTATACAAATGGAAAATATTATTCATGGTATATATTTGGTAATCTGAGAAAAGAATACTATGAAAGAAGGGAGAATATATTAAAGGAAGGTATGATGGAATATTATGATGAATACAGAAGATTCCTGGAAATTTTTTTAAAAGATGATAGATCAAATAATGAAAATTCAAAAAAATAAATTTATTTTAAAATTTTATTTTATAACGGTAATAGAAAAAATAATATATTAATATGTTATTACACCTAATGTTGCTGGGGGAATGTACTATGAGGGGAAAGAAGAGGCTCAGGGTATTATAAAATGAAAATACTAAATTTTTTAAACACCATTTTTTATCATATTGTATGGAAAGGGAAGAGGTAAAAAAGATAATAGAAAGGGAGAATGTTAAATACCTGCAGATGCAGTTTACAGATATTCTCGGTTCCATAAAAACCGTTATGATACCATCCTCAAGGTTTGATAGAATCATGGATGACGGTGTTCTTTTTGATGGATCGTCAATTGTGGGTTATGCAACCATTGAAGAATCAGATATGCGTGGTATACCGGATCTGTCCACATTTCAGATTCTTCCATGGTATTACGATGATAAAAAAACTGCAAGGATAATCTGTGACATTGCAACACCCAGTGGGGAACAGTTTCCAGGAGATCCAAGATTTGTTTTAAAACGAATGTTGAAAAAGGCCCATGAAAAAGGGGTTCAGTTTTTTGTTGGTCCCGAATTTGAATTCTTTCTTTTCAGGATAAATGAAAAGGGCGATCCCATACCGGATCCCACCGATAAGGGAAGTTATTTTGACTTCACACCCATAGACAAGGCCGAAGAGGTGAAAAAGGAAATACTGTATTATCTTGAAATGATGAATTACAATCCTGAGGCATCACACCATGAAGTGAGCCCGGGGCAGCATGAAATTGACCTAAGATTTTCAGACGCTCTCACAATGGCCGATCGTATAGTTACACTGAAATCTTTAATTAAATCAATAGCAATTAAAAATGGTCTTTTTGCCAGCTTTATGCCAAAACCCCTTTACGGTGTTAATGGATCCGGAATGCACATACATCAGAGTTTGATGACACAGGATCAGTCAAAAAACTTTTTTTACGATCCTGAAGGTAAATATGGTCTTAGCAAGACCGCATTCAATTATATTGGTGGAATACTTCACCATGCAAGGGAAATGGCTGCGATACTTAATTCTTCGATAAACTCTTATAAAAGGCTGGTCCCCGGTTTTGAGGCCCCCGTTTACATATCATGGGCCAATCTGAACAGGAGTGCTCTTGTAAGAATACCTCAGGGAAGGGGACTTAAAACAAGAATAGAATTAAGGAATCCCGACCCTGCAGGAAACCCATACCTGCAATTTTCCGTGATTCTGGCAGCCGGACTCGATGGAATTGAAAAAAATATAAATCCTCCTGAACCTGTGGAAAGGGATATTTACAGGCTGTCACCAAAAGAGAGGGAGGAGATAGGCATAGACAATCTTCCTGGGTCACTTGGTGAATCATTAAAATATTTCAAGGAAAGCAAACTGATGCGTGAAACACTGGGAGACCACATATTCAATCATTTCTATGTGGTAAAATCAAAAGAGTTCGATCATTACAGATCTGAAGTCACTCCCTGGGAGATTCAGAATCTTCTGCCCGTTCTCTGACTATATCGATCAAAAACTTTGCCTGTTCGGGTGTTAGGGTGGAATTATTTACCAGACCGGCCTCATCAAAATTTTTCAGATTTACAAGGAGGAGTGGTTTTCCATTCGTCAATTTATAAATCATCCTCAATTTTTCCTCATCCTTGATATTGGTGAAGAATTCCCTTACTGCATCTATGCCCAGATTCCTGACATATATTTCCGTTATCCTCTGGTTCCTTATATCCTCAATGTGATAAAACCTCATGTAGACCGGAATCTCTTCCCTTATTATGATGATCATCTTACCTTTATTTTTTTTGTTGAGTATGCTGTTAAGAAATTCAACTAGGTCTTCTGAAACCCTGTTATAATTGTCCAGAACAATTAGATTGTCTCTATTCAAAATAATTTCTTCAAAATTTTTTTTGTATATTTCCTCGATTTTCCCTTTTAAAAAATCCAAATCCGCATTTTCTTTCAGGGAAATCATAACTATATCTGAAGTATCAATATTTTTTATTGTTGAAACGAATTTACTTATTAGGGCAGTCTTTCCCGACCCCCTTGAACCTATTATGGCAAGAAAAGGAACCGCGGACTGATACCATTCATTTATCTTTTTCAGTTCAATTTTCCTATTTATCAATTTGGTATTTATGAAATTTTCAGTGTAATATATTTTATTTGGATAATTTTCCTTTTTCTGTTCTGATGATATATGGTTGAGTGAATCCAGCCATGTCAGAAATTTATATTTTTCAACAAGATCCTTTATTTTATACATCTTTCCATTGTAATCTATAATCTTTTCACCAAATTCATTTTTTATTTTATTCACTTCATTGGAACCCAGAGGAGAAAGAAAATAAACATTGATCCTTTTATCCCTGTTTTTCACCCTTCCCTTTATCTCTTCAATCAAACCTTCATCAATAAGGTCTTTTATTTCCCTCGGAACATGTGAAACGGTTATACCTACGGCCCTGGCTATACCCTCCTGCGTTATTTCTTCCGGATATATCGGAATTTCATTCTGATAATCATAAACATTTCTGTATTTCGAAAATTCTGACAGGTACAGCAATATCTTAAGTTTCAGGGTTATTCTGAACATCTAACTCTGTTAAAAAAATCTATTTATATAAACATATTTGAGAGATGTTTTGTTCAACAACTCATGGCTAAAAATCGGAAAATTCTTGATTGTGTTTTCTCAACGTAAAAATTGATGAAATCAGGAATGAGAAATAAAAGTATTAATTGAATATCTTTCTTTCATGGCATATAAAGCTTTTCAATTTTCCTTATATCCTCTTCACTTTTCACATAATATTCTTCAAGAGGTTCCCTGTTCATTTCCAGAAATGTATGGCCCCAGGAAAACAATCTCATTATATCCCATGCCAGTTCCCTGTATCCTATGATGTACAGGCTTGCGGATACTGCTTCTGCAGTTGAAAGCATGTATGGTTTTCCAAAATTTATATTGTTTCCTGCAATAAGGTATGGAAGCCTCCTGAATTTTCCATAAATATTTTTGAAAATTTTTTCACCATTTTTCCATGATCCATCAACTGCCCACAGTCCCTTATTCAATATTTCTTCTCGGTCTGAAATGGATATTATTCTTTCAGTATAGGGCGATAATACAATACCTCCATTATATTTACCAATTTCGGTAACAGTGGCAAAACCAAACCTTTCCATCCTGCGTGCGGTGCATTTTTTGGGATCATCCTGTTTTAGGTCTATGATAAATATCTTAATCATTCTTGGGTTTGAATATATAATAAACAATAATGGCCGAAATTATCAAGATTATCAGAACCGCATCCTGCCATGGTATGTTATATCCAATTATCGGTTTCTGCGGTATGGTCGAATTTGCAAAACCGGGCAGAATACCAAGATTCAGGAGCTGGCCATTTGTATATCCTGTTATCAGGGATGGAAGTTCTACGGCCTTTAACAGCGCGTCGGTTATTGTTTTCAATGTTATGTTGCTGTACTGTTCCAGTTCAAATACAAATTCTGCACCGAATGTATTCAGGGCAGAGAGATTGTAATCAAAAAATACGTATTTATAATTCGGGTTGGATGACCAGTTGTATCTGGAAATTGTACTTGAAAAGAATATCGGGAAAATTTCTCCTTTCCATATTGTATCGGTAATAGTCATATTCTTACCATCAAGCATGTGAATTTCTATGGTTGGGAATTTGAGGTTTCCAAAACCGGTATTTGCACCGGAGAGAGAGGCTAAAATAACCGTGGACAATGCAGCAACGACCATTAAAGATATGATTTTCCTCATTGCATAACAAAAATGTATTTTAATATATAAACTATTTTCAAAGTGAACTATCCCGCCCTCACGGAATGGGACTTTCGCCCCCTTAACCCCCTTTACATTAAACCTTCCGTTTTCAGGGACATGAATATCATAACGTTGGCCCTGCTCATATTCTCCTTGTTTTCCAGACCTTCCCCTGTTTCTTCTTTCAGTTTTTTTACGACTTCTTCTACAATATTTATGAACTTTATAACAAACTCCGATAATTTATTCATGGTACCGGTTGGTGGGGACATCCAATCTATACCCTGGCCAACTATGTGGAATGTGTAAATGAAATCGTCATATCCCCCCTGGTATTTCCATATCCTTATGATATATCCCTTTTTTTTACTGTCCAGCCATGATTTCACAAGCTGTTCCATCTTTTCATTATATGCCTCTTCTGTTTCAAAGTAATCTCCAAGTGTCAATATCAGATCTTCCATATCTTCTATTTTTTCAATTTTTTTCGTCTCTCCATAAGTCATGAAATCATAAGATCCATCATCATTCATTGATATTGCAAAATCTATTACCGTATACATGTTCAGCGCCTTCTATTTATTTCTATATAGAATGAGTTATCAAAATTTCCTTTCTTAATGTTCTTTATCTGTGTTTTGATCTCTCTCTTTTTATCCGGATTATTTTTCATTTCATTTTTCAATCTATTTATTTCAATATTTATGTAATAATCATAAATAAGTTTCATGGCCTTTTTTGAATTATTTTTTCTGCAATATTGCATGGCTTCAACAAAATCCTTTATATTTACAATTATAAAATCATCATAAATGCTTTTATTTAAAAATGATAAAATGCATTCAAATGCCTTGTCATCAAGTTCACCCAGCCTAACTGAATAAGACAGGTTCCCAACTTTTCTCGACAGGTATGAATCAATAGGCATAATTTATATTAATATAATTTTTCTTATTTAACATTTTTTAAAAAATATTTTTTTTAAAAAAATTATTTAAATTTATGGATAAAAAATGTTATTATTAAAAAGTTTGATAATTAAAAAATAATTCCAAAGGGGGAGTTATAAGTATGACGGTTAATACTGCCGCATTCAATGCGGGAAATATCGCATGGGTTTTGACTTCGGCAGCGCTTGTGTTAATGATGACGCCTGCGCTGGGTTTCTTTTACGGAGGAATGGTAAGAAAGAAAAATGTCCTCAACACGCTTTCTCTCAGTTTTGTGACTATTGCAACAGTCAGTTTTATATGGATTTTATGGGGATATTCGCTTGCATTCGGTCCCGATACGCTTGGCGGATTTATCGGTAATCTTAAATATTTAGGGCTTTCAAGCATGGTCGATCAGCATTCAAGATACGCCGGTTCTCTGCCGTCTTTTGTTTTCGTCCTGTTTCAGCTTATGTTCGCCATAATAACCGTTGCACTTATCAGCGGCTCGCTTGTCGAAAGAGTAAAATTTTCTTCATGGGTAGTATTTACGGTTATATGGCTTACCGTGGTATATACTCCCATAGCCCATTGGGTCTGG
>JAGDXR010000001.1:25607-41189 GCA_023261745.1 Thermoplasmata archaeon
ACGTATATATAAATAAAACATGGAAAATATAAATGAAATTGATTTTTCGAGTGGGTTTTTGAAGGAATATAAAAAGGTTCAGGAACGAAGGCTCAGTGATTTAAGGGAATATTTTTATGATAAAAAGGCAGTTGAAAATATCCTTGTTAATCAAAATCCCATCATTTACAGGGTATATGATGTAATATATGATTATCCTGGAGGGTTATCATATTCCGTTACTGAACTTATGCCCGGAAAAGTGGGAAATGAATATTATTTTACCAAAGGTCATTTTCATTCTAAATCAGCAGCTGAAATTTACATAGTATTTAAGGGAAACGGAATACTTCTGACCGAAAACAGGTCGGGAGATACCAAGACCTATAACATGTACAGGGGATCAACAATAAATGTTGAACCTGAATATGCTCACAGGAGCGTCAATACCGGAACTACCCCTCTGATATTCCTGGCAATATATCCAACCGATGCCGGGCATGATTATGAGTCAATAAAGGAAAGGGGGTTTTCATATCTTATAGTTGATAAAAATGGGCCTACATTAATTAAAAATGATAGAAAAAATTTAGAAAAATAGATTAAGCAATAATCAATATTCTCCATAATGGAACTGGACAGAATACTTGAAGATATAAGAAATGGCAGGCCTGTATTAATATACGATTCAGACAGAAGAGAAAGGGAAACCGATATTACAATCTCTTCAAAATTTGTAACTCATGAAACGATAAGGACCATGCGCCAGGACGGTGGTGGTCTCATATGTACAACCCTGCCATATTCATATGGCAAGAAGATAGGTATCGATTATCTTGTTGATATATTTATAAAAAGTGGGTACAAAATTTTTGATTATCTATATCCAAATGATATACCATATGATGAAAAATCTGCATTCAGCATAACAATCAATCATAGAAAAACATTTACCGGAATAACGGACAATGACAGGTCATTTACAATCAGAGAATTCTATAATCTGCTGGAAAAGGCAAGGGATATGGATGATACTGAAGCCATGAAGGAATTCGGAAAGAATTTTAGATCTCCAGGACATGTTCATTTACTGCTTGCCCATGATGAACTTTTGAAGGCAAGAAGGGGGCACACCGAACTTTCAACTTCTCTGATGTACATGGCCGGCATGGTGCCATCCGCAACAATAGTAGAAATGATGGGTGATGATGGATATTCCCTGAAAAAGGATCTTGCAAGAAAATATGCCGAGAAAAAAGGAATATATTTTATAGAAGGTTCTGAGATTATAGAATGGTGGAATGAATGGTCAAGGTAATGGCATCCGGGGTATTTGACATACTGCATTTGGGGCATGTTTATTATTTGACAGAAGCCCGAAAGCTTGGTGATGAACTTATAGTTGTTGTTGCAAGGGATTCCACCGCCAGAAAATTGAAACATCAGCCCATAATGAATGAAGATATCAGGGTAAGAATGGTAGAATCGTTGAAGCCCGTTGACAGAGCGATTCTTGGCCATGAGGATGATATGTATAAAACAGTTTTAGAAATAAAGCCCGATATAATTGCCATTGGCTATGATCAGAATTTTAATGAAAATGAGATCACTGAAAATTGTAAAAGACTGGGATTGGATGTCCGTGTGGTCAGGATACCGCAGTATACTGACAGTGATTTAAATGGAACCAGGAAAATAATAGGTAAAATATTATCAGCATACGCTTTCCAGAAAGAAATAGAACAATATGAAGAAGGGAGGGAAGCAGGTGAAAATAGTAGGGATAGCTGATACGACATTTGCAAGGTACGATATGGGTAAAAGCGCAATAGATCAATTGAAATCGATGTCTCCTGAAATAAAAACAGTCAGATACACTGTTCCGGGGATAAAAGATCTGCCTGCAGCTGCCAGGATATTATTTGATAAATACGATGCAGAAATGGTCATGGCACTCGGAATGCCTGGGGCCAAGGAAATAGACAAGATGTCTGCCCATGAAGCAGCAACCGGTCTGATAACTGTTCAGGCAATCCTTGGAAAACATATTCTCATAGTATTCGTCTATGAGGATGAGGCAAAGGATGAATCACAGCTTGCATGGCTTGCTGATAGGAGAACAAGGGAACATGCGGTTAATGCATATTATCTGTTATTTGATCAGGAATTTTTGCAAAAGAACGCTGGAAAAGGTCTGAGACAGGGTTATGGCGACGTGGGACCACTGAGATAAACAATATAATTTTTATAAAAAAATATATTTAAATTCTTTTAATTTCATATGATCTAAAAACGAAACAATTTTATGATTTTTTACATTATTTGAAAAGGGTGTTAGTATGGATAAAATAAAGCTTGGTATTGTTGTTTCAGAGTATAATTTTGACATAACAATGGTAATGTTGGAGAGAGCGAAGGTTGAATCAGAGTTTCTGGGAGCCGAGATTTCACATATTTTATATGTTCCTGGAACTTTTGAAATTCCTCTTGGTGTTAAGGCCCTTTTAGAAAAAAATGATGTTGATGCAGTCGTTACGCTCGGTGCAGTCATAGAAGGAGAAACAGAACATGATGCAATAATAATGGAGAATGCGGCCAGGAAAATAGAGGACCTGCAGATTGAATATTCCAAACCAGTTGCCCTTGGCATTACCGGTCACGGCATGACCAGATTACAGGCAATGGAAAGGGTAGAAAAGGCCAGAGAAGCAGTTCACAGTGCAGTAAAAATGGTGAATGCCCTGAAAAATCTTAATAGAAAAGCTTAAATACCAAATTAATTTTTTTAACCTTAAGTTAATAAAAAGAGGTGAAATTATATGGTAGAAGAAAAGGAGATAATACTGAAGGTTGCCGAAGCCCCTCAGATGGATGTTGGTCTTGGCAGGGCCAGGATTGACACGTCCTCAAGAGAGGCGCTTGGTGTAGAGGTTGGGGAAATCATCACGATCACCGGTAAGAGGACAACAGCTGCAAAAGTTTACAGATTACAGTCAGAGGATGAAGGTAAAGGAATCATAAGAATTGATGGAGACATAAGAATGAACGCGAGTGTATCACTCGGTGACAAGGTAAAGGTTGCAAAAGCCAATTATATACCTGCCAAATCCGTAACATTTGCACCACTGATAGAAAGGGATCAGAAGCTCAAACTGGGTGAGGGTATAGAAGAATTTGTCAGGAGAAGTCTTCTGAACCGTCCTGTGGTTGAAGGAGATGTTCTTGTTATTCCCGGTCTCACACTGATAGGCAGGGCAGGATTAAAATTCAAGGTTGTAAGGGCAAATCCAAAGGGTGTGTCGATAATTAAAGAAACAACTGAAATTGTTGTAAAGGATGAGGCAATTGAGGAAATAATAGGGGAGGCTGGAAGGGTAACATACGAAGACATAGGTGGGCTCAAGGAGGAATTGCAGAAGGTCAGGGAAATGATAGAACTTCCCCTGAAGCATCCTGAGCTCTTTGAAAGACTTGGAATAAAGCCTCCCAAAGGTGTACTTCTTTATGGTCCTCCGGGTACGGGCAAAACATTGATTGCCAAGGCTGTCGCAAATGAAAGCGGTGCAAATTTCTATCTTATAAATGGACCAGAAATAATGAGCAAATATTATGGTGAATCCGAGAAATTTCTCAGGGACAAATTCGATGAGGCTGAAAAGAATGCGCCATCAATAATATTTATAGATGAGCTAGATTCCATAGCCCCAAAGAGGGCAGAGGTTCAGGGAGAAGTCGAGAGAAGGGTAGTCGCACAGCTTCTGACCCTTATGGATGGACTGAAGGAGAGGGGACAGGTTATAGTTATCGGCGCAACGAATCTTGTTGATTCTATAGACCCTGCTCTGAGAAGGCCAGGAAGGTTTGACAGGGAAATAGAGATAGGAATACCTGACAAACAGGGCAGGTTGGAAATCCTGCAGATACATACAAGACTTATGCCCATGGATATGAATGATGAGGAAAAGATGAAGTTCCTGGAAGAACTCGCAAATATGACGCATGGATTTGTCGGTGCGGATCTTGCAGCACTTGCAAGGGAGGCAGCCATGCATGCATTGAGGAGGTATCTGCCACAGATAGACCTTGATAAACCCATACCAGTGGAAATGCTTGAAAAGATGTATGTTACAAGGGATGACTTCAAGGAAGCTCTTAAGGATATTGAACCGAGCATACTGAGGGGCGTTTTGATAGAAGTTCCAAATGTTAGATGGGAGGATATCGGAGGACTCGATGATGTTAAGCAGGAGTTAAGGGAAGCGGTTGAACTGCCAATAAAGAATCCCGATAAGTTCAAGAAGATGGGAATAAGGCCTCCCAAAGGAATACTTCTATATGGTGCTCCAGGTACAGGAAAGACACTGCTTGCAAAAGCAATTGCAACCGAAAGCGAAATGAATTTTATAAGCATAAAGGGTCCTGAAGTTCTAAGCAAATGGGTTGGTGAATCTGAAAAGGCCATAAGGGAAGTATTCAGAAAGGCAAAACAGGGTTCTCCCGCAATTGTATTTCTGGATGAAATAGATTCAATTGCACCGAGGAGAGGTTCATACACAGATTCTGGTGTTACTGAAAGGATAGTAAATCAGCTACTCACATCAATGGATGGCCTTGAAAATATGGAAGGAGTTGTGGTAATTGCATCCACGAACAGGCCCGACATAATAGATCCTGCTCTGCTCAGGCCAGGAAGGTTTGACAGACTGGTTTACATTCCACCTCCGGACAAGGAAACAAGGTTGAAGATACTCAAGGTACATACCAGGAGAATGCCATTGGATAAGGATGTTGACCTTAATGTAATTGCTGAAAAACTCAACCAATATGTTGGGGCCGACATTGAAAATATATGCAGGGAAGCCGGAATGTTTGCCATAAGGGAAAACAGGGATGTTGTAAAGGCAGTGGATTTCGAAAGGGCAATACAGAAGATTCCGCCTTCGCTGACTGAAGATACCATAAAGTACTATGAAAATATCGGAAAGATCATGTCCAGAGCAGGAAGAAAAGATGAACCACAGTATTACAGGTGAATTCAGAAAACTTAAAAAAGATTAAATAAATGTTTTCCCTTTATTTTTTTTGAATTACGTTTAAAAATAGAGGTGTCAAAAATGAAAAAATTCATAAGTGAGATCAGGGGAAAGACCGTAACGACTGGAGATGGAATGATACTTGGTGTTCTGGACAATGTTGTAATAGATACAAATACCGGTGAAATACAGCATCTTCTGATTAAACCATCAGATGATCTTGAAATTAGGGGTTATCAGATGGATGCAAAGGGCAGGCTAGTCCTTCCATTCAAAAGCATGAAGGCCGTAAAGGATGTTGTTGTTGTCGATCTTGTAAAATAATTTTATTATTTTTTTCTGTATCTAAGAATTGCTCCTATTCCTCCAAATCCCTTTAAAAAAAGTTTTCCTTCTTCACTTTCATCCGATACAAGGTAAACCCTTGCATTAGATGATTCAGCAAGCTTGTAATATTCGTCTATTATGTCAGTTTTTTCAGCGATGTTCATGTACACATTGCATTTCGGGCATGTTTTATCTGGAATTTCTCCCGTAACAATATCTTCCGTTTTTTCACCGCATATCGGGCACTGATAAACAACCTTGTATTTTCTGAGAGCTTCAGAAATTATCAGGGAATCCACCTGATTATTCTTGAGAGCTTCTATTACCTGGTTCTCACCGTAAACCGCAAGGGAATCGGTCTTTCTAATTTCCGATAGAAATCTGTTGATTATTTTCTTTTCCTGTGCTATATCAAGTTCCTGAAGTTTCTGAGAGGCCTTTTCTACCAGTTCTCTTAGACCATATTCATCCGTATAACCTGTATCAAAAAGATCTATGATTTTTTTCTTCAGTTCATGGTGAAGATAATCACCATTGGCAAAGAAATCCTTTGTTGATCCGGGGCCACCAATCAGGATACCCTTCAGATCCTTTTCGTTCAAAAATGCTTCATTTGCGGAATCTCCAACCCTCTTGAAAAATTCATGAGCGGCCTGTTCTATCAATCTTTCAAACCTTCGCGATGACTGTCCACCTTGGTGATGCTTGCTCGGCACATTGGACTGAATGTTTCTTACAACTTCTATCCTTGTACCTTTTAGAAATCCAATGGTTGCCTCGCTTCTGTCTATTACTATCAGGCCATAAACATCCTTCTGGCCCAGCATGGATATCAGGGGATCAAGATAGAATCTGGAATCGCATCTGTATATAAGGGACTGAACGGGTTCAGGAGGTTCTATTATATATGTAACCATCTGTGTCTGGTCACCCTTGTAAGGAACAGTACCTATGAACATCGCCAGTCCGTTTGGTGGTGGCATTTTGTATAATCTCAATCTGGACATCATCGATTCTATCGCACTCATTACATTTTTTCTTGTTGTTTTGCTTTTTATGTTGCTGCTCTGTGAATACTCTTCTTTCAAATAATTTAAAACGTCAGATATTGGTCTATTTGGCGGTACATAAAGTGAAATGAGTTCGGTACCCCTTCCTTCATATTTCATCAATTCCTCGAGGTCTCTTTTGAAGTCATACCTTATTTTATCATCCATTTCTTTTCACATCCAAATTTTTTTATCCCTTTTATTTTTTATGATACTGATGAAATATATTATCCTATCCCTCGGAGGTTCAGTTGTAAAGGAGAATGATTTTGATCATGATTTTCTCACATCATTTGTAAGAATGATAGAAAAAAATACCAAATCCCATAAATTTGTCATTGTTGTTGGCGGGGGCCAAACCGCAAGGGAATACATATCATATGCCAGAAAGAACGGTCTTGATGAATACGATCTGGATTATATCGGTATCCTGGCAACAAGAATGAATTCCATGGTTATTTATTCTTTATTTAAAAAATACCATAATTCATGCTATGCAGAACATTTTGCCGATAAATCATGCGATGTTTTAATAACGGGTGGAACAGTTCCAGGACATACTACCGATGCCGTTGCATTGCTGGCAGCTGAATACTATCAATCAGGAAAGGTGATAAATGTCACTTCAGTTGGAGGAATATATGATAGCGATCCGAGGATCAACAGGAATGCAAGAATAATCGAAAATATCGACTATTCCTCTGCCATAAGGATGTTCTATTCATCAAAGACTAGTGCGGGTCCGAACATCGTTCTGGATTTACTTTCATTGAAGATTGCGGAGAGGAGTTCAATTGAAATAGACGTTGTTGGTAAGGACGTTGAAAATATAGAAAATGCAATAAATGGAAAAAAATTCATAGGAACCACAGTGAAAGGTTTATGATATCAACCATGAAAATAGTATTTCTTGGCACGGGCGGATCATGGCCAAGTCCTGAAAGGGGTCTTCCTTCCATAGCTGTCCAGCTCGACAGGGACTGCATTCTTTTTGATGTGGGGGAGGGTACCCAGAGACAGTTGATGATGAGTTCAATCAGTTTTATGAAAATAACAAAAATATTTATAACGCATTTTCACGGTGATCATTTCCTTGGTCTTGCAGGACTGGTACAGACAATGACACTGAACGACAGAAAGGAAAAGCTTGAAATCTATGGACCACAGGATACAGTAATACAGGTAACAAATTTTCTTAACCTTGGTTATTACTCTCTGAGTTTTCCAATCTATGTGAGAGAAATGGAAGATTCA
Organism: Thermoplasmata archaeon; assembly: GCA_023261745.1. GTDB lineage: Archaea > Thermoplasmatota > Thermoplasmata > Thermoplasmatales > ARK-15 > JAGDXR01. The sequence continues at coordinate 33,250 of JAGDXR010000001.1, forward strand.
GAGGTCATAGATTTCGGTGATTATACAGTAAAATCCATAAGGGCAAGGCATCCGGTCCATTCGTTTTCATACATTCTCACTGAGAAGGATAGAAGGAGAATATCAAAGGAATTGATGGACAAATATTCCCTGACCAGCCACGAGGTTGATGTAATCATGAAAAAGGGTTCCATAAACAAAGATGGAAATGTGTATACAATAGATGATATATCCGATGGCATAAGGAAAGGTAGGTCAGTGGTTTATTCAGGTGATACTGCACCCAATGATATTCTGGTTGAGGAATCAAAAAACATGAAGATCATGATACATGAGGCAACTGTGGATTCCTCCCTTGAAGAAAAGGCAAATGAATACGGTCACAGTTCTGCAAGGCAGGCAGCAGAAATCGCATCCAGGGCTAAAGTTGAAAATCTCTATTTAACGCACATAAGCCCAAGATACAGGGCCGATAAGGTCAGAATCCTGGAAAGCGAGGCAAGATCCATATTCAAAAATACCATAATTGCAAGGGATTTCATGGAGATCATGGTCCAGGTGTGAAATTTTTGGTTTCAAACCCGGGGGATGAGAGTTTTTTTATTGCAACATAGCCGGGCATGGGATTAAGGTTCATCATTTTCTGGTAATCTGTCTGTTTTTGCCAGGCCGATGCATTCAACAACAAAATCCCCCTGTATAGGGAAGCCTTAAAGAGATGAATGTGGCCCGTTATGAACAGGTCCGGGATCTCTTCAATTACCATGACATCATTTTTCAGAGGGGAAATTGGGACATTCCTTCCGTAAAAAGGTGCAAGGTGTCTTCTTTTTATGAGTTCAATCATCAGCCTGTCCGTATATTCATACTTCATTCCCCTGACCATGTCAGCAACATCATTCAGGCTGGCACCGTGGTAAACAAGGATCCTCAAATCTTCAATGGATAGGTATGCGGGATTTGTCAAAAATTTAACATTTTCTGGAAACATGTCAATTACAGGTTTTGGTGGTTTGTTCTGAGGTTCAAGTATCCTCGTAAGGTCATGGTTTCCAGGTATCATAAAAATGTCCACATCATTTCTAATTTTACAGATATATTCTGATAGTTTTTCATATTGCTGATATATATCATCAATCTCAAGATCCTTTTCCTGTCCCGGGTATATGCCTATGCCATCCACTAGGTCTCCGGAAACAATCATGTACTTTACCTTTCTTGCATTTTCCTTTCCGCTGTTTATCCATTCTATGAATTTTTCAAATGATGACGAAAGAAAATTTTTGCTTCCTACGTGAATATCGGACAGAAAAACTATTGAATTTTCACTCTTTACTATTTTTTCCTGTTTCTGTATGTTATCTATTCCCGGATATGATATATCCTCCGCAACAAACTTGCCATTCCTTGTTTTTCCCCTGATCGCTATTATATCATCCATCAGAATCTCATCATACATCTCTGAATTGAGCCTGACAATGATATCTCCTGAAGGATCCTCTGCAAGGATCTGATAGTCATATCTTGTTGGCAGTTTTTCCCTGACCATAGCAACGATTGTTCCTGTCTCATTATCCCTTTTTTTGATGAAATCTATATCCATAACATTTGATATTGAAACCTTTCCCGTGAGAATCCTCTTTATCTTTGAATATCTGCTTAAAAATAAATCCCTGAAATTTTCAGGTTTTCCGGAAACCTGCGAAAAATCCTCTTCTCCCAACATTATTTTTACCTTCACTTCACTTTTGGATGTAATGATCTTTCCCATTTCCCACATCTTATCAAGATATTCTCTATCCATAAAATTCAAGCCTCTTCTGCATGAAATTTTTTCTGTATGTCCTTGATTTCTTAATTATTTTTATTATATATTCCGGAATGGCCCTGAAACCTTCAATATCTTTTAAATTTGTGTGGGCTGCATTTTTCATTGCATATTTCACAGTATCCCTTATAACCCATACACCCAGGGGGATGCGGTATTCCCCTCCGATCTCCCTGTATATGAAAACCGATCCTGAAATTCCATTATTTTTCATGTATTCAAGAACAGATAATCTTGCAGCATAGTATGCACCCCCAATATTCCGTGCATAATCCTTTCTGCCATAAAAATCTTCAAAATCCCCATTTTTCAGTGGATCAATGTCCCTTGCAGTGCCATACCAGTTTTCAACCATCTCAAAGGACCATCTTCCGGGGAAAATGAATATGTAGAACCTGTTCCACATGTATTCCCCGTATGCAAAAATGATATCATATGCTGATCCAAAATCCTTTATGGTTTCTATCAATTTTTTTCCTACGATATCATCAATGGCGGTTATGGCCCACCTGGTAGGAACAAGTTTTCTTTCAACGGGTCTTCCTAATGAACCGGAGGAAAAAATCCTCCTTATATAATCAAGGTCAAAATTGTCAGAATAAAGTATATCTATACCTTCTACTGCACTCAGGTCATAATCACCAGTTATATATTCAATTTTTTTTGGTATCTTCAACTCTCCTGAATAATCAAGATTTTTTACAATGATTTTAGGGCCCGCAGGTGCACTCTCCCTTCCAAATAATAATGAATTTTCAATTCTTTTCACATCCGCTTCGATTTCAACGTTCTTTTCTGATAGAGAAATTTCCACCATTTTTTCACCAATCTTTCCAATTTTTTTAATATTAAGTGTTTCTCCAACTCTGTAAAGTGAAGTCCTCAGGGACAATATTTCATCCAGTTTTTTGGGATAAAGATTAGACAGATTTGAAAAATTCCCTGCAAGGGTGTAAACATTTACCCTTGGATATGAAAACCTCCCCACAAAAATATCAGGGGGGGATGGTCCACTGTAATAATCAAGTCTCTGGTTCAATGGCATAGAATATTTAAACAGCGGGCATGGATCCAGGCCGCATAAATGCTTTATTCCCCTGCATTTTATACATAGATCAGAATTGATATTCACAATTAATAAAATAAAAGATTTGTTTAATAAATTTTAGTAGAGAAGGGTGACAGATACATAATATGTGTTCTGGCCGGTATTCTTTGCAGTATTGGATACTATGAGCTCATACACATAGGGGCTTGTTGGTAATCCGAATGCAGGTACCTGGTAAGTTATGGTCTGAATGGTTCCATTTGATGAATATATAACGTGGAAATTCAGGTTGTTATTGACAATCTCTATTGCATATGGATTTACGGACGTGATCTGGATCTCCAGTAAACCAGAATAGCTAACAGTTAAGTTATAATATGCCATCTGACCCGTAGAAAGTATTACCGGTTGATTGTTCAACAATGATAATGAATCATTTCCATATACAATATTATTCAATGACGTTATTGTTGAATTTTTCTGTTTCAATTCATACTGTAACATACTTATCTGGGCCGAATAATTATTGAGTTTATTCTGCAACATTGAAATGTTTAATGACTGGTACATCAGTGTCTGTTTCAAATTGGCTACCTGTGCGGTAGTTGAATTTAACTGATTCCACAGATTAGAATATTTCTGCTGCGCCACATTCAGATCATTCTGAAGACCAGAAATACTGAGGTCCATATAAACTGCTAAAATTATAATTACGGCAATAATTGCAAAGAATATCACTTCAAACCTTTTATCCTGCGTTATTATTCCAACAAAATCGAATTTTTTCTTTTCCTTAATTCTGGGCTGCATTTGAGGAATCTGAGGTTCCTGGGCAACAGGTTCTATTTTCTGAGATTCTTCACCAAATTTGTATCCGCATTTAATGCAGAATAGTGCATCATCAGTATTTGGTGAACCACACCTCGGACAGTACTTCACCATTATTTTTTCACCACAAACATATCTTTAATACTCTATTTAAGATTTTTTCTATCGACTACCTCTATCTAAAGTTTTGGTGCCTATTACTTTTTTCATGTTCTGGATGTGAGTGGAGATACATGAAAACGCAACGATTGGCGGGCTAAAAAAACCTGAAATAATCATATATAAAGAGTGATTCGATGTTCTTTAAAGTGTCCAAATCTGCATACAGTTCAAAAGTCAATTCTTGTTTTTGAATGCTGCGTGTATGTTATTTTCGTATTTATGTCCATATTCCGAAGACTCCCATGTCTGTTTGTGATTCACTGATACTTTGATGGCCACCAGTTATATTTTTTCATCAGGAGCATAACAGCGGGTATGAAGAACATCCATGAAACATATGTGTCAATGATAACCCCGAGACCAAGACCAATGCCGATTTCTTGTATTATGCCTATTGAGCTGAAATAGAGTGAGGAAAATGTTGCAAACAAAATAAGGCCAAGGATTGATATGACATATCCATTTTCCCTGAGAGAAATGTCTATGCCGGTAGAATCATCCTTTCCATTCATTACTTCTTCTCTTACCCTTGTTATCATGAATATGTCATAGTCCAGGCCAACGGCAAGAAGAGTGACAAAAACAAATAATGGCAGTAATACGAGTATTGGCAGATCCATGACGAAATGGAATATAACATATGAAATGGACAGCGAAATCAATACGGATCCAAGAACCATCAATATGAGTCTCAATGGAGTAAAAACAGCATTGAACTGTATCAGCAGAATGAAAAATGCGGCTATCGCCAGTATCGGTAAAATTGAATAAAATGCGCTGTTGGTATGTGTTTGTGCATCATAAAGTCCCTGAGACAAACCACCCACATAATATGTTACATTTGATGGCAGGACATCTTTCAGGGCCTTATCGAGGTATCCTGCGAACATTACCTCCCCGTTGTTCCATGATATTGTCGATGCCCTGTACTGGATCAGAACTGTTCTGTTATCAATTCCAACATATGATAATTGATATTCCCTGATTGTCTGGTTTGTAAATGGCGAAACGTCATTCTGGTTTATGATGAAATTTCCAAATGGATGGTTCACGCCGAATACCATGGAAACATTTTTGCTGCCAAGCAGATAATTTTCAACATAATTTGAAACCTTCATCGCATAATCTGAAACATTATTATTCTGCAATACAGTATTGTTAAACTTGAGGAGAATGTATCCCTGAAATATCATATCACCATTGAATGAATTGTTTATCATGATAATAGAATTTATGCCGCTCTGATGTGGAACAAGATCAAAAACATCCATGTTTGTGGGGGTGGAAACATAGAAAGCAAAACCTATGATGACAAGGATAACAAAAATTCCGATAAGATGTTTGTAATATTTTCTGTCAATGCCTGATATCCTTTCCATTATTGTGTCATTTGATTTCAATGTCAATCTGGATGGCCAGAACAGCTTTTTATTAAGAAGGAATGTTATTGCGGGAATGAATGTCAGTGCAAGTATAACCGCTATGGATATGGATATTGCATTCGTAAGGCCGGAATCCCCAAACAGGGGTACGTCGAACAGCCACAGTGTTATGTATGATAATATCACAGTCAAACCGCTTGTAAAGATGGCATGGCCAGCCCATTCAGTCATTATATTTGTTGGATTTGTTTTTCCCTTTTTCAATTCATTCCTGTATCTTGCAAGCATATAAACGGTGTAATCTGTGGACAATCCTAATAACAGTATGAGTAAAAGAGTTGGTGTTATGAAGGATACCTGGGCCTTTAATATGTATTTATACAACAATCCATTTACACCCAGCCCATCTATTGCAGACATCCCGAATACGGTCAGGGGGAATATGCCGGACACAGGCGATCTGAAGAAAAGCATACTTATTACAAGAGAAACAACAATGCCTATTATAAGAGCCCTGAAGAGTCCAATGTTTGATTCTGAAGTCAGCTGTGTTTCCATTGCTGTAGTACCTGCAATAAGATAACCTATTTTATTTTTCAATACACTGTGTGAAATGGAATCTATCAGAGTTGTAACGTTAACTGGCGCTGAGGAATTTGTGGTAACAAGGATCATGGATACATTATCCCTGTAACCAATGAACTGATGGAATATATACGGACCGGGAATGAAAGGATAATCTGAAAAGTTACCTTCAGTGAAAGTTCGGTTTTCCAGGATATTTAGATCGAAATAGTTGTATTCTGAGATGTATTGTTTGAGGGACGGATTTACATTGATAAAGGGATTTTCATAAAAATATCTCCTTGACCAGTTATACGATATGTTCACGGAATTTTCATATACTGAACCATTGATTGAATTTTTTATAAGATCCTTTATACCAATGTAAAGCAGTGAAGTGAAATTTTTTACTGTTTCATTGGTTTTAATAAAATTATAATATCCATTATATGTGAAATTAAAAATATTAGAAACATTGATCAATTTTTCAAGGAAATCATTTCCATACATTCTTGAAAACATTGTATAATTGTTTCCGAGATAAATTTCCGTTAAACTGTAGGTCAAATTTACCGATGCGGATGTGTTGTATACTTCAAACACAAAATTATTTATGCTTACAGGAATATAATTTTGCAGAGGTGAATTTTTCAGTTCATCTGCAATATAATTAAGAGAAAAATCAACAATTCTTGTATGATTGGTATAATCTGTAACATTGAAATTTTTGTATAGAATATCAAAAAATTGCAGGGTTTCATTTCCATAATATCTGGATGAAAAGGATGAATTTGTTACGGTCATACCTATGGAATATTGCTCTACATTAAGATAATGGGAGACGTTTGTCATGCTGTAATTCCATATGGCTGAAAAATTGTAAATATATGAATCAAGAAATTCCTTCATTATAGTAATATTTTCATTGATAAAATTTACCGTATATTTAAGAGCAATTCCATCTGATATGTTGATATTATTAGTTTTCTGATATGCATAGAGGAAAACATGAACAAAATAATCAGGTAATCCGAATTCAATCATGAGTGTTCTGTTTGTTATATTTATAAAATCAGTAATGTTTGCATAAACATTTTTTTCTGTATCATAAAGGAAAATTTCGTATTTTTTTACCATTTCTGTTCCATTATAGAGAAGATCGAATGAATTTTTTATACTGGATAACAGATACTTGGTATAATTGTAAATTTTGAATGTTGAATTTGTACCCTCATTAATTATGTTTTTTTCCACTATCAGGATATCCGATACATTCCCATCATATTTTTTTATCATATTATTATTTTCAAGCATCTGCGTCAGATTCCACAGAATTCTGACATTTTCAGAATTATTGTAAGAGGCATTTTCTATCAGTATCAGGTTCGCAGAAACATTTTCATTCTGCGATGGAAATTCCTGAGCATAGAGTTCTGAGGCTTTGTATTCCATGCTATTTGTTGGAATAACCGATGAAGAAATATCATATGAAGTTTCCTTGAAAAGGAGCATTGAAAATGGTAGCATTGACAGGGTAAATATCACCCATATTATTATAATTATTCTCGAATAATTTATGATTTTATTTGAATAAGCGTGAAACTGTTTTTCCAACATATGCGGATTGAAAAAAAGAAATAAATAATAAATTTTTTCAAAAAGGTTTAATAATTTCCTGCCAGGTTATTCATTATTGTATTAGCCACATTCTGGTCTTCAAAGTAGCTTATACCACCCCAAGTATACTGGTCCCAGTCGGGTGAATGAAGATCGGGGAAGACAAACTGGTAATTGTGATAGAAACCAAGTGCTGAATAGTCGGGAACCAGACCGTCATTGGATGCTCCGAAGAATATTATGTATCCCCACCATGGATCGTAATTTCCCGCATAGGCCGTTATGACAGTATTTGGATAGTTGGATGTAACATTAGACTGATAATTGTTCAGATTTGTAATGAATGCAGAACCAGGCATCATTTCCTCATCCTGATATCCAGCATTCTGGTATGAAGAAACTCCTATCATTCCAAGGAAATAGGCAACATATGCTGCATTTGTTCCTTCAAATGGTGATCCAATGGTTATAACATTCTTGAGATTTATTGGCAATATGTAATTTTCAAGCATGTACATTGTTATTAAACCAC
>JAGDXR010000029.1 GCA_023261745.1 Thermoplasmata archaeon
GTGGAGCAGGAGGCCAGCAACAGGCTCCGAAGCTTTAGCGAGGAGTAGCTGACTTGAATAGTATCTTACTGAATGTTTAACCTCTTTCTTACATCAATAGCTATATTTTTGAAATATTCTATGCTTTCAGGGTTTATCAGTGTTTCGACGTTTGTAAGGGGTCTGTTATTCATTATATTGCTTACTATGACTTCAACCTTTTTCTGGTTGAATGTATATGGTATATCTTTTACCTCAACAATTATATCGGGTACATGCCTGGGGCTTCCTTCCCTTCTCAATTTTTCCTTTATTTTCTTTTCCAGATTCTGATTCATTTCTGTTCCCCTTCTCAATTTTACAAACAGAGCAATTTTCTGGTCTCCCGGAATATCTATGCCAACAACAACACTGTCTTCAATTTCATCAATTCCTTCCAGTATTCTGTATATTTCTGCGGTACCGATCCTTACACCGGAAGGTTTCAGGGTTGAATCAGATCTTCCAAGAAAGATTATACCATTTGTCTTACTGTCGAATATTACAAAATCTCCATGTCTCCATACAGTCTTCTCTGGATAATAAAATGAGAAATAGCTCTCAAAATATCTTCTGTTTCCTTCATCATTTAAGAAATACAGGGGCATTGAGGGTGAAGGCATTTCGCATACAAGCTCGCCTACAAAATCATATATTGGTGTTCCCCTCTGGTCATAGCACGCTATCTTCATGCCAAGACCTTTGGACTGTACCTGTCCTGCATAAACCGGGAGAATGGGTGAACCTATACCAAAGCATCCGTTTATATCCGTTCCACCTGATATTGAATTGAAATGCAGATCTTTTTTGATATTCATATATATATATTCAAATCCCTCAGGAGAAAGTGGTGAACCTGTCTGCGAAATTTCTCTCAGTCTTTTCAAAGAATAAAAATCCTTTGGAACGGCACCCATGCCCTTCAGGGTGTTTATATATGTTGCACTCACCCCCAGAAATGTCATTTCATTCCTTTCAGCAATTTCAAATATTGTCTTCCAGTCCGGATAAAGTGGATTTCCATCAAATATTAGATATCTTGAACCAACTGCCATGGATGACGTTATCCAGTTCCACATCATCCAGCTAGGTGAAGTTATGTAACCTGCAGTATCATTTTCATTTAAGTCGGAATGAATTATTAGTTCTTTAAGATGGTTTACCAGAACACCGGCAGTTGGTTGTACCATGGATTTAGGTTTCCCAGTTGTGCCGGATGAAAACATGATGAAAAGAGGATGATTCCCATCCACATCCCTGAATATCAGCTCATCCGGATTATACTGTTTCATAATGTCATCAAAATAAATCCCTTTCCCAGATGAAATGTAATCCCCATTCCTATTATGAAAAATTATAACCTTTTTTATTGACTCGATTTTTTCAGTTATTTTTTTAATATTTTCTTCCATGCTGTATATCTTTCCTTTGTATCTGTAGGAATCAACGGTGAACAATATTTCAGGTTTAATCTGTTCAAGTCTGTCAATAATCACTGTGGGACCGAGCTCGGTACCCATGGATGACCAGATCCCACCAAGTGACGTTGCAGATAGAAGAGAAATTATGGTCTCCGGTATATGGGGCATGTAGGCAGCTACACTTTTGCTGTATATCTCATGATGATCTTTAATATATTGTTGCAGGGAAGATACTTTTTCATTGAGAGTTTTCCAGGATATTTTTTCAATGATTGAAAATTCAGGTTCGGATTCAAAAATTATTGATATGGTATCATCATTTTTTCTCAGAAGATTTTTAGCATAATTTAATTTTGAATTTACAAACCATCTTGCCCCGGGGAAACGTTTAATGTCATCCACAACAGCATCAAATTTTTTTGAATACCTGATATCCGTAAACTCCCATACAGATTCCCAGAAATGTTCATATTCCTTAACTGACCATTTCCAGAGATCTTCATAATTACTTATATCAATTTTGTATTTATCATTAACATATGAAATAAATCTGAAGATGTTACTTTTTTCAGAAATAACCTTATCAGGATTCCACAATAGTTTTCTTTCCATGGACATGCGTTCTTTATAAAAAATTTTTATAATAAATTTTACTCGCCGGAATTTGAAATATGTAATATCCTGAAATAAAAAACATTTTTATATCATAAAAAAATTAAAGAGACGAGCGATGTTCCTTCGAGGAGAAGCTCGGAAAGTGATAGAAAATGGTTAGAAATATGTATTATTTCATATCCCAAGTATGGAAAAAACCAAAGGAAGGCTGGTTGGGCGAGGAACAATGGAAAAGGATGATTTCATGGAGACGTGGGCCATCCGTTGTAAGGATAGAGAGACCAACAAGGCTTGACAGAGCAAGAAAGTTAGGATACAAGGCAAAACAAGGAATAATTGTAGTCAGGGTAAGGGTAAGAAGGGGAGGGTTCAATAAGCCTGCCATAAGGGGCGGAAGAAGACCCAAGAGAAGGGGAATTTTAAAGATAACGCTGAGGAAAAGCATCAGGCTCATAGCTGAGGAAAGGTCCGCAAAAAGGTATCCCAACATGGAAGTTTTAAATTCATATTACGTTGGTGAGGATGGATTATACAAGTATTACGAGGTAATTCTTGTTGATAGGAGCCATCCGGCCATAATAAATGACAAACATCTTTCCTGGATAACCGACCAGAAAGGAAGGGTTTACAGGGCAAAGACCTCTGCTGGACAGAAAATACGCGGACTAAGAAAATCGCGTGGATTCAAAAACTAAATGAAAATCCTGCAGATTTCAGATATCGCATATCCGCATATAGGTGGCATAGAGAGAACAGTATATAAATACGGTAAGGAATTCGTTAGAAATGGCCATGAATCGTATGTTCTTACATCCTCCTTTGAAAAAACCAGGAAAATTGAAAACATTGAAAATACTGTATATCATAGAGTTCCAAAGTACATCCTACCCTTTTTTTCAATGTCCCTGAAAGATTTTGATATCATTCATTCACATTCATATTTATCATTTTATTCATTAAATCTCTATAAAAAGATATACAGAAAAAAAATAATTTTTAAACACATACATTCCATTTATGGGAAAAATTTACGCGCATATACTGGGTGGAACATTTCAAAAATACTTTCAATATTTGAGGAATCATTGATTAAGGGAGAATGCGATGCATATATAGTTCCCAGCAATTTCACAAAGAACACAATCAAAAATTTTGGAATAGATAAGGATATTTACGTCGTAAATCACGGCCCTGAATATGATTCATTTCCAGATAAAAAGGAAGCAAGGAAAATTTTAGGTATAAAGGATGAAGAATTCATCATAGGTTTTGTGGGAAGGATGTCCTACGGTAAGGGGCCTCAGGACATAATAAAAATAATTCCTGAAATTTTGAAATATAACAGAAATGTTAGGCTTTTATTAATAGGACCAAACCCGACATTAAAAACTTCAGGAATAATGGGCATAAGGGAACACCTGGAAAAAAGGGTAAAAGAGATGGGGATAGAAAACAATGTGGAATTTCTAGGGTTTGTTGAGGACGAAAAAATGCCATATTATTATTCGTCAATGGATGTTTTTGTCATGCCAAGCAGGAACGAGGGATTTGGTATATCGATTGTAAACGCAATGTCAGCGGGTGTTCCCGTTATAGCATATGACAACACGGCCATTCCTGAAACCGTAGGTGATGGGGGTATTCTGATACCCACGGGGGATACTGAAAAAATAAAGGAATGGGTGTTAAAGATAATGGAAAATGAAGAAATAAGAAAAATGTATTCTGAAAAGGCTATTAAAAGGTCAAGAGAATTTGACTGGGGTAAGAATGTTAAAAAACTTATAGAAATTTATTCATCTTATCTTTGATCTTTTGTATTCCATTGCGGCTTTCACCAGGCCAAGATGCATTCTTGATGGGTTAAGAGGTCTGCTCTTGAATTCAGGGTGGAACTGTGTACCAATATAAAATGGATGGTTCTTCAGCTCAAAGATTTCCATTCTAATACCGGTTTCATCAACACCTGTAAAAATCATTCCTGCTCTTTCCATTTCTTCAATGTATTTCGGATTAACCTCATACCTGTGTCTGTGCCTTTCATATATAACAGTTTTATTATATAGGCTGTATGAGATGGAATTCTCCTTTATAATCACCTTCTGTGCACCGAGCCTCATCGTTCCACCGTATTTATCGATATTTCTCTGTTCTTCCATAAGATCGATCACAGGATGTTTTGTATCAGGTATAAATTCGGTGCTGTTCGCATCCCTGTATCCCAACACATTTCTTGAAAATTCTACCACGGCCATCTGAAATCCCAAACATATTCCAAGAAAAGGTATTTTATTTTCCCTTGCATACTTTGCTGCAAGAATTTTTCCCTCCGTACCCCTCTGCCCGAAACCTCCGGGTATAACTATGCCATCAACATTCGATAAATCTTCCTTACCTGTTTCATACAATTCAGAATCAACCCATTTAATATTCACCTTTACTCTTAAATGTGATGATACATGTATGAAGGATTCCATATGGCTCAGGTAAGAGTCTTTAAGGTTGACATATTTACCTACAATGGCTATTGTAACATCACTCTCAGGGGTATAGAGGTTTGACAGGAATTCCTTCCAGCTGTTAAGATTCGGTGATCCCCTGTTCAATTTTAATTTTTTATCTATATATTCATCCAGTTTCTGTTCCTCAAACATTACAGGAACCTCATATATGGATCTTTTAGCATCCGGCGCACTTATAACGGCATTAAGTGGCACATCACAGAATGAAGATATTTTTTCCTTGGTTTCATTTGTTAAAGGTACCCTGCATCTTCCCACTATTATGTCAGGCTGAATTCCAAGGGATCTCAGTTCCCTGACACTGTGCTGTGTTGGTTTTGTTTTCTGCTCTCCCACAACATCAATTATTGGAACAAGAGTTGTATGTACAAAGAGCACATTTTCATCTCCAAGTTCTCTTCTTAACTGTCTCATAGATTCTAGAAAAGGCATGGATTCAATGTCTCCAACAGTACCACCTATCTCTATTACCGTAAGATCATAATTTCTACCTATCGTTTTAATTCTTTCCACTATTTCATCCGTAACATGGGGTATTATCTGTACAGTTTTTCCAAGATATTCTCCCTTCCTCTCCTTTTCAATTACAGATAAATAAATTTTTCCCGTTGTAATGTTATTTTCTCCCTTCAATGAAATATCCAGAAACCTTTCATAATTTCCAAGGTCCAGATCCACCTCTGCTCCATCATCAAGAACAAAAACTTCACCGTGCTGGTATGGATTCATTGTGCCCGCATCATAATTTATATAAGGATCAATTTTTATAATTATGACATTCAAACCTTTTGCCTGCATCAATTTTGCGATGCTCGATGTGGTAATTCCCTTGCCCAGACCAGAAATTACCCCTCCCGTGACAATTATGAACTTCATGTACAATCTTCAAAAATTACAGAGTTTTAAATTTTTTTAATTTTTGAAATTTTATAGAAAAGTTAGGGGTTTGGGGGAAGCAGTAAAACTCCGACCCTCAGGGAGGAGATACACGGACTTCCCCCAAAGAAAAGATTTGTTAATATGTTTTCTATCATATTAAGTAATGTTCAGGACTAT
>JAGDXR010000056.1 GCA_023261745.1 Thermoplasmata archaeon
TCAGCCAGCCAATCGTTGCGGTTCAATGAACATCCACTCACGGGTGGAGCAGGAGGCCAGCAACAGGCTCCGAAGCTTTAGCGAGGAGTAGCTGACTAAAAATTGAGGGAAATGTCCATTGTTTCTATACCTCTGAAATACCATATAATGGATGCAATAACACCCACTGACCAGAGAATCACGTTTATAATGATGAATTCAAATATGGTGAAATGTGCTGATAAATAGAGCATGATTATATAAAGTGTAATAGGTATTATCCTGACTGTGGCGATACCCCTGGACCTTCTGAGAGTTTCAAACAGTTCAGGTTCAAGATTGGTTCTGCTCACCCATCCAAATTCTGAAAATATCATGTTTATGAATAATATTATCAGGAAATATCCGAATTCTTTAATGAATGGCATCAGAACAATCATGGAAATTAAACCGGCTGAAAATGAAAATAACACAAATTTCTTTTTTCCCAGTTTCAGCGGGATTGTTGACAGAAAACCTCCGATCGTCGCGCCTAGCATTGATACGAAGACAATAATTCCAACGTTCTCTGGATAATAATAAGGGCCTATAGCCAGTGCAAGAAGCCAGAAACTCATGTACTGGGAAATTCCAAGTAGAATGAGGACGGTATAAACCAGAGCCTTTGATGGTAAAGGTTTTTTTATTCCCTCATTCTTTATATTAAGTTCTTTTTTTAAAATTTCGGATTCATTTTCCATTCCATTTTTCTTTAACCAGAGATAGGATTCCGGTACTGAAATCCTTATCATGAGGAGAAGGATTACGCTTATCAGGGAAATTATCAAAAACGGTATCCTCTGGACATTTTCCTGAGAAAAGAAAGGCATCATGCTTATATATGCCAGGATTAATCCTCCAACATTAAACATGTTTGGGATAAGAGTTAACGTATATTTTCTTTCAGATGGTTCAAAATTCTCTGAAAGTATTGCCAGGGAGGGAGGTTCCTCGCCACCAATACCGAAATTTGCCAAAGCAAGACCGATTTCAAACATTAAAAATGAAACGGAAAAATATATTACCAACGATCCAGCAGCATAAATTAATATGGTGATTATGAATATCTTTTTTCTTCCGTAAACATCTGAATAATGACCCATTATATAATTTCCAGCAAGCATAAAAACGGGTCCTGTTATAAGTGCTATGGTTGTAAATATTGGATTATTGAATATTGACCAAGAGGTTGCCAGGGGAGCAACTGATGCAATAACTCCCCATAAGAAAAAACCACCTGAGGTTGATAGTAATATATACCATTTCCTGTTCATGAATTTAAAAAAATTATTCAATATAAATTATTTTTTAAATACATATTATAATATTCAATTTTTAGATATTATCTATTAATATTTTTTATATTCTCAAGGTATGTTTGTTGATATGAAATTATATCATTATATTTTGAATGGGATATAAGCAGAATAATACCCGGCAGAATTATACCGAATATGAATCCGAGAACCATGTACTGCAATGTAATATTTTTCGCCAATACATACTGTTTATTTTTTACAAATTCATTTATCTTAAGGACCTTTACTGCTGATATTATATCTATAATTCCTATGATAAGGGGAAACAGTCCTGTAAAAATGAAAATGTACATCAGACCATAAAAGATAAGAAATATACCAATTATTATAAAAATTATGGCCGATATCATATTCATTATCCTGATGGTATCCAGATGTGGCGGGTTATATTTATACATATTGGATTATTAATGTATTTTATATATATATATTTAATTGAAGGTCTTTTTGACATCTACGGCCTTTCCCCTGTCCATATTTTCCATATCTTCATGTCCCATAAGACTTTCTCCTATTCCAATAATTTCCTCATCTTTAATTATGGTAACTATATCCCCTTTCCTTATATCTTCAGATGATTCGATTATTCCGGGCACATAAACTGTACCTTTTGGATAAAAATCAATTTTCACGTAATATATTTTATTATTATACAGAAATTCAGCCGCTTCCTTCATGGGGAATATTTTACCCAGACGCCTGTTGTATCTTAAAAAATCCTCCCTGTCCCTTATATAGATGTCTTCCTGAACAAATTTTACCTTTTTTCCATTCAGGCCAAATTTTATTCCATACTGAAATGAGGCTACCGAATCTATATCATCTGTTATTGAAGGCCTGCTACTACATCCAGATATCTCATCTTTAAACCATTCCCTGGCATTTTCAGAATGGAGGTTCCCAAAATAATATTTTATGTCATTTTCTTCAAAAAGTTCTCTGAGAAAGTTCAGATCTTCCGGCAGAAATGCATATTTTTCAGAATATTTGTTGTTTTTTATATAATCATTTAACATTTCAATGATAAATTTTTTCTCATCCTCATACCATTTACCCGTGACAGGGATGTCGTAACTGTTTGCTGGAAAAGTATTTTCCAATTCCCTTGGCACGATACCGAGAGGAGAGGTCAGTATTACTTCATGGAAATGGGCGTTTTTTGATTCTATCAATTTTTTGAAATATCTGTGACTTTTGGAAATAGAATATGGTTTCACTGCGGAGCATGGAAGAAACAGCAGACAATTCATCCCTGAAGGTTTTCTGTACCTTTCTGTTATCCTTTTTCTCCATCTAACAATTTCAGGTCTGAAGAGACTTTCATAATGACTTGCATTCATCCAGTTTCCCTTGACTGGATAATATTTTTCCAGATCATCATAATAATAGAAATCCATAATCCTTAAAATCGTTTTTGAAAATGGGTTGGGTATACTTTCAACAAGTGTTCTTATTCTGTTTTCCCTTATGGCTTTAACAGAAATATCAAAATAATATTCAAACATCCCTGAATAATCATCATTCCAGAGGCCCTTAAATTTTGGAAGCATATCATCAATAATATCTATTCCCATGTATAGAATTGCAGGTATGGTTTCTGCATAAACCGAAGAGGGTAAATAGATCAATTTATCATTATGTTTTATCCTTGCTTCCATTACCATCTTAACAAATTTTTCTGGATCCTTGAATTTTGTAAACAGCCCTGGCAAAATCAAAACATTATTTTTTTCTATTAATTTTTCATTGATCTCAACATCATAGATCTCTTCAGGATTCAAAATTTTTCCATTTATATTTTCTTCCCTGATATACTTTGGATATATTTCATCCTCCATTTTAACAATCCTTGCCAATCCATCCCTGCTTATTAATTCCATCATATTTTCACAATGAATATATAATCTTTTGTTGGTTCAAAATAAAATTTATTTCCGCATTTTGGACAGCTTCCTGATTTTTTGGCACATTCATAATGGTAAGTCGAATTACATTTATTGCATATCAGAACCATGGAATTTCTTTCTATGGTCTTTTTGCATATTTCACATATTTCAGATCCACTGGATTTTGATATCCTGAATCCCCTGTCAATCAAAGGCCTGAAATTTATTTCCCTTACCATTGATTTTTTATCATTTGCGGTTTCATAATATATGTTGAGAGTTAATTTATCCCCCTTAGATATCTTAGTTTTTTCAATCTTATTAATTCCATCATTTGATTTTATGATATCTATACTGAATTCAACGGGCTGTAAAGATCCTGAAATCCTTAATTTAACATTTTTTATATCATTTTTTGAAATATTTTTTATTGAAACATTTACAGGTATATCTATCTGGCCTAAAGTTATTTTTAAAATAATGTTCATTATAGAATCAACATGTAAGGTTTCAGTTTTTTTATTTTGTACAGTTTCTTTAGGAGGTTTAGGAGATTGAATTACAGCGGGCTGAGGGTTCTTAGCCTGAGTGGTTTTTAATTGCTGATTTGAAATCTGTACAGGAGGTTCTGGAACTGTTTTTTTAGGCATTTCTATTTTTTGCTGGCTCTGCAATACGGGTTTAACAGCCTGAGTGGACATTTCAGCCTGTTTTGTTATCTGATCTGCGCTCTGAGAAACTTTTTGTTGAACTTTCGTTTCCACGATCCCTTTCTTTTCAGGCATATTTTTTACAGGAGGATTTTCCTTAAAATTCAGAGAATTTTCAATCTTATCCAGCATGTTCTTAATGTAAGAATAACCTGCGCTAAAATCAATGTTATTCAAAATCTTCTTCTCTTCAAAAACATCTATATTTTTTCTGTCTAATTCATCTATTCTTTTAAGCATTTTTTCAATTCTTCCTTTGAATATATCTCTGAGAGAATTCATTATCAAAATTTCCATGTTGTATGATACGAATTTCTTTTCCAAATTCCTGAAATCTCTCTTTTCTATCAGATCTTTTAAAACCTTCAATTTTTCTGGATCCTTTATATCTTTTGATATTCTGTTAATCTTTTCATTAAGTGAATTTATGATATCCTCCAATATTTTGGTTCTGTATTTTTCTGTTGATGCATTCAATTCAGTAGGTGGAATTATCCCGATGTTGAGACTGTAATTCAGGGTGTTTTGGATTGCTGCATCTGGTTCAGGATGATATATCATATCTCTGGAAATTGAAACAAAAACATCCTTTACATAATCCATTACATATTTCACATATTCTTTATAATTTTTGTATTCAACCAGTGAAAATATGTCGGCTATCATCTGATATTTCTTATTTCCCCATAGATATAGCATATATGCAGAATCTTCTGATGAAGTCTTAACATATTTAGATATATATGTTATCGAATCCAGCCTTGATTTTAATATATTGAATAATTTTAGGTTAACAGTCCTTTCAAGTTCACCGTTTGTTTGTTTGAATTCTATTATAAGATAATTGAGATTTTCAACATCCTCAAGTTTTAGGAGGGATGTTATTATATTAGATGAAAGTTCATTTAATTTATTGTATATCTCATCAATATTTTCATTCAGAATTCTTGACAATGAATATATATATTTAGATGTGATCTGAGAAGCTCCTATTATTTTCTCTATTGAAACATTGACATGATCTATCGTATATTCTAAAATTTCTATTGACTCATCTATCTTTCCGTTTTGGAATGAATTCCGTGCCTCCTGATACATTTTAACAGCCTTATCCACCTTGGCACCAATGGATGTTGCGATATTTATTTTTATTTTCAGTGTCTCAATATAATCCTTTATTATTTTGATTTTCTTTGAAAGTTCCTCAAATTTATCTAGCATATCTGACATTTCGATTATTGATGCTGTATATTTCCCCCTGTTCAAAAGCTGATTGATCCTTTCAAAACTGACCAGAAAATCTTTGGGTGGCTGTGACTGGAATCTTGTTATGGCCTCCTTCATCCTCATGAAAAGTTTTTCTGATACATCGGTAAGCATCTCCACATCCTTGATATTTTCCAGAGCCTCCAGTGCCTGTTTAAATGAATCCAGAGGATTATCATATCTGAGCGTTCTTTTTGCAGATGAAATCAAACCTTCTGCAATTATGGTATTCATTGTATTCTTCTTTTCATTAATCTTCTTTTCAACGTTATCAACAAAATCCTTTACTATTTTTGTAATCTCATCATTGACTGTCAGGTAATTTGTTCTGTAATAATCCTTGAATTTCTGCAGATCACCATTTTTAAGTAATTCTTCAAGGTTTTTAATAAATTCGTATGTCTTTGGAAGATCCAGCCCCACATTTTTGAAAAATGAAATTTTTACATAAATATCTTCCAGCATTTTTTTGGCACTGTCATATTCAACCGAAATTTTTTCTATTTCATTATTGATCTTTTTGAGACTATTGTATGCAGTCAGATAATCTCCCTTGCTGTAAAAATCAATGCTTTTATTCAGGTCATCAATTAAATATTCTATTTTATATTTATTAAGTTTTATCTTGATATCCATAATAGAATTAAACACATGGTTTCTGAATTCAATCAATTTTCCTTCTACATTATCATATAGAATTTCGATATCCTTCAAATCATTTCTGTTTATCTGGAGGTCATTTGCCATATCAGCATATAATCCGGTTGATGAAATTATTTCTTTTAAAATCTTTATTATTTCTTCAAGATTTTTGAATGAATTCTGCGAAATAATATAATTGAATTCTTCCATTATTCTGTCAAGGCTATTGATTATATTTTCCCCAGAATATTTTGACAAAACTGAATTATATTTATCATCATCATTCAGAATCTTTTTTATCCTTTTATCCAGCAGGGATTGTGTACTCAGGTATGTGAAAGAATTCTCAAATATATCCATGAAAATGTTTTCGGAATCGATTATCTGCTGAAGTGTTGATATTGTTATCTCAGATTCCTTTTTTGCATCATTCAACACGGTCTCAAGATTTTTATAATCTATATTTATATTATTATCTTTTAAGACGTTGATCAGTTTTTCAAAATAAACTATTCTTTTCCCGACAATATCCCTGATATCTCTGTTCAATTCTGAAAATATTATATTTAAATACTTTTTTTTAAGTTCCTCGTTTATATCCGATTCATATATTTCATCGAATTTTTTAGAGTGATCCCCCATTTCAAAACTGAGTTTGTTTAAAGTTTCAAGCACATTTTTTATCTTGACATAATATTCTGACAATTTCTGCAATTTTATAGAATTTTTGATTTTTATGTATTCATCAAGCAACAATTTTGCGGAATCAAAATCCATTCTTTCTATATCATTTAATATATCATTCTTGATTTTTTCAAATTTTTCCAACATCACATTCAGAGAATTCTTATCTTCAATTTCATTCAGGGATTCATTGAATTTTTCTGCAAATTCTTTTCTGAGAATATCAATAAAATCCTTTAAATTCTTCAGAAAATCGAAGGGTTTGTATGAAGAAATGATATTAAGCTTTGCAGCGGAATTTTCTAGATTTAATCCATTCTGGTTCAAATAAATTATAAAATTCTTTATTTTTGAAACGAGTGAATCCCTGCCATTCATGGCCTTTTCATTGATATTCTGTATAAAATCTTCAAGAATTTTTTTGGCATTTTCTGGATCTGATATTATCTTTTCATCTATATTTTTAAGATTGCTTTTGTCAATCTCCACATTAAGAAATTTGAGATATGCAATATTCGAATTTAATTCATCCAGCTGTTGTTTTAATTTTTTCTTTAATTCGATTACATTTCCTGTCCTCTTTTCCATTTCAAATAATACTTCCAGAGCCTCATCCAGCTCCCTGTTTTCAAGCAAGTTTTTGGCCTTATTCAACTGAGTAACCAAATCCTTTACATTTTCACCCTGTTTCATGAGGTCGAGTATTTTTCTGGAAAGCTCACTTACCCTCTCTGTAATGATCTTTATTTTTTCCGATGAAAGTTTAGATGTCAGATCCTTAATCAAACTCAGGGAATTTGCATAATCCCCGCTGTTGATCGAAAGAAAAATTTCCTGCAACTTATCTTCATAATTGGAAGGATTGATTCCGAATTTTTCAGAATTTTTTATTGTTGTGGAAAGATTCTTTACCATCTCTGTGAGGATCCTTACAAGCTGTTCTTCAATTCTGATGTTAAAGGAATCCAGTTCTTCAATTGCCTCTATGTGCCGATTTTTCTGAATGAGATCATTAACCTTTTTTTGCTCTATTGTAAATATACTAATGTTCGGAGATATTCTACGATATATTTCTTGAAGATTGACCATCTTTTCTATCTTTTTGGATACAAGATCTGCAACATACTGATAAACAAGCAATTTAAAATCATTCAATACATTAAGGGAATATTCATTTATATCTATCAGTTTTGAGATTAGATTTCCCGCCCTTTCAATAAATTCATTACTCAAATTTTTTGGCAATTTCTGCATTATCTCTTCAATCTTTTTATTGATCAGAGTTATTGAATCTTTGAGAATCTCATCTTTTATTTCCTTTAGATTTTCAGCTGAATATATTTTCTGCAATTTTGCATTTAAATCCGATACATCAATTTCAAGAGATCTCAATGATTCAATGTACTTCTCAATAATTTTCTTATTTTCTTCTATTGTGGATGTAAGAGATTTATTTAACAGTTCTTTCAATTTTATATAAACATCATAGGCCTCTATGAACTTTTTATCATCATATAATTTTTTTACCTCATCATATAAATTTTTCATTTCGTCATTTAAGATTTTATTATTTTCCAATAATTTTATACTTGCATCTATTGATGGCATCTCTTTATCGAGTATATCCTTCTTCTGCCGCATCTCTTTTGTCTTTTCTTCAAGTTCCTTGGATATCTTGTACGGACTTATTCCCACCAACTTTTTTCCTCCTTTAATATGGATAATGATATCCTCATAGATATTTTTTATTTTTTATTGCAGAATTTTCCAAATTTTCCTATGTATGTGTGGTCCAGTAATAATACATCCATATCCTCTATATTTAAACATTTCGAAAATATCGGACCAGGAGGATCGCTAGCCAGGGACATCCCGGTATATACATTAAATGATGGTTCAACGATAATTTTTCCTCTGAACATGGGATAATATTTTCTCATCTTTTTGTTTGATTTCCCGATCAGCCATATGGCCGAATAATTTTTTCCGGATAAATTCATGATACTTATTTCAGGATGTATATGGCCCATGATCAAATATTTCGCATCATTGAGAGAATCTTCAGGCCATGTGTGACCGTGCGTCTTGTATATATATCCATCAAGATAGCCTTTGGGAGGATATATTTCTGCATCAATAAATTTTTCAATGTTTCCATCATGATTCCCCTTTACTATAGTGACCGAGAATTTATCATTCAAGACATCAAAAAAATTCTTAATCTTTTCCATAATAGATTTTTTTGGAATTTTTATTGAATGTTTAACATCGCCCAATATTGTAATCCTATCGACATTCCTTTTTTCTGACATATTCATGATCCTTTTGATCATACTATCTGTGCTGTCCGGGAGTATTATACCTTTTTCAAAGAATTCACTCTCTATTCCAATGTGCAGATCCGATATAATCAATTCCTTTTTTTCTGAATTGTAAAGGGCCCTTTCATTCATTATTATTTTGATCATTTTTAATTTTTATAAGTATTCCATCGCATAACTTTTCAATATTAATCATTTTAAGTCTGTAAATTTCATTCTCATTCATTGCAGTTTTAAGTGTGGCCATGGGTGGTGCCTCATGACCTATTATTACAGGAGCCATATATATATTTATTTCATCATAGAATTTTTTTTCAATAAACGATCCTATAACCCTGGATCCTCCTTCCACCATCAATCTTTTTATTCCAATTCTGTAAAGATCTTCAAGAACGCACTCCAGGTCAACAATCCCTTCACCACAAATCCTTATTTCTGCATTCAATTTTTTATCTGGTACTGTTGTAGTATAAATGATTGTTTTAACCGTTCCATCCAGAACCCTGGCATTTTCCGGTATCCTCAGATGCGAATCCAACACAATCCTTACCGGATTCCTGACCTCTTCATTTTCAATGTATTTTTTCTTTACTGTCAGTGATGGATCATCTGAAATTATAGTTCCAATACCCACCATTATTCCATCAACGGAATTTCTTATTCTGTTTACTCTCTTCATATCCTCCTCACATGAAAGCCTAGTCTGCTCACCCGTTCCCACGGCAAGCCTCCCATCAAGACTTGATGCAAAATTTATTAATACATACGGTTTCATATTTTATATATCACCCCATTGGAAATATAATATTTTTTATTGAAATCTCTATCCAGAATGAGCATATCCGCCATATATCCAATATCAATTTTACCCCTTTTCAATTTCAGATATTCCCCTGGATTTTCCGTCATCATTCTGAGTACATCAGTGAAAATATCTTTTTCGTTGTTCCAGGTATATTTTAAAATATTATACAGTATCTCCGGATCCGCAACACTCATTTTTACAAATCTTCCATTTTCGTCAAATACAGGTTTCGAACCGTTTCCATCGCTGGACACAGTCACCCTTTTTAGATCAGCATTATTTTTAATGAGAAATTTAATTGATTCTATAGTTCCTGGAACCTCACCTTCAATGTCCCCTGTAAGATCGATTCTTCCACCAAGTTTTAAAAATTCTATTGATTCTTTCAGCAGAACTCTGTTTCGGTCCACATGTGTTGGAAGTATCTGATCTGCAGGGATATCCGTATTTTCTATTACTTCAATCAATGGCCTGAACATATCCTTTCCATTGCCCAAATGTACATTTACATATCCCGGTTTGCCAGATAATATGCCAGCTCTTCGTGCCTCAGTTATGTAATTGATTAACATTCTTCTATCAGGATATGAACCCCTGTGATCAGAAACCGCAATTTTCAATCCAATTATTTCTTCTATGAGCATTATGTCTTTTTCAACACTGCCAGTAAGGGTCAATGGAGGTAATTTATACGAACCGGTCAGTAAAAATGCACTGATGTTATTTTTTCTAAGCAATTTTGCGTGTGCAAGTAAATTCTCGATATTTCTCGTGATTCCATCGGTTCCCAGAACCCCTACCACTGTTGTAATCCCCGATAATCTCAGCTTTTCAGGTGTCACCGGATAGGTTCTATATTCAAAGCCTCCCTCACCACCTCCTCCTGCGATGTGGTTGTGAATATCTATAATTCCTGGAATGGCTATATGATCTTCAAAATCCATGAAACCAGATATTTCACATACGGCTTCCCTGGTAATGGACTCAATTTTATTGGATATAAGGATATCATTGATACCGAGATACTCAGGAGAATAAACATCCAAATTTTTCAAAACAATCATATACTATCATATTAAAAATTAAAGTATTTAATTTTTTAAAAAATATTATGCATTATTAAACATAATTAATTTTAAATTCTTGAAAAATAATATATTTTCATGTTTGGAATGTTTGGAAGGGTTTATTATATAGATTTATCCAGACAGAAAATAGAGGACATAATAATTGAGGAAGAAATTTACAGAAAATATTTAGGAGGATACGGCCTTGGAGCTTACTTCTTATTAAAAAACCAGAAAAAGGGAATCGACCCCCTTTCAGAAGAAAGTATAATTGGTTTTATTCCTGGATTTTTAAATGCCACGGGTGTTCCCATGGCAGGAAGATCAATGTCAGTGGGGAAATCTCCTCTTACAGGGGGTTGGAACGATTCCAATGTTGGAGGTTACATAGGTCCAGAGATCAAGAGAACAGGATATGATGGTATATTCATAATTGGGAAATCGAATGATCCCGTATACATTTATATTTCAAGGGATATTGAAATTCTGGATGCCTCTGGGTTATGGGGCATGGATGCAGTGAATACCGAAAAAGAACTGGACAGGATTCACGGGGACGGTGAAATATTAACCATAGGACCGGCAGGAGAAAAGATGAGCTATATTTCCTCGATAATTACGGATAGGGGAAGGGCTCTGGGAAGAGGTGGCCTTGGAGCGATCATGGGAAGCAAAAATCTCAAAGCCATATATGTGAAGGGGTTTGAGGATGTTAAAATATATGACAGGCAGAAATTGAGGCAGTATATTTCAGCAATGATGGAAAAGATGAATCCAAGGAAGAACAGGATTGCTGAATACTGGCACAGATATGGAACCACAGGAGGAAATGAAAGGTCTCATTTATCAGGAGATACACCCATAAAGAACTGGAAGGGCATAGGCATTAAAGATTTCGGCAGAGAAAATGCCAGGAAGATATCTGGAGATGAAGTCATTAAAGATAATATTCAGAGTTATGGATGTGCTCAGTGTCCGGTCGCGTGCGGCGCCATAATAAAAAGAAATACAAAATATGGGGAGATAGTGGGTCACAGACTGGAATATGAGGGTCTTGGGATGCTGGGAGGCCTATTATTGAATTCTGATCTTGATTCCATAGCATATTCATTTGAGATGGCAAACGAATATGGATATGATGTAATCTCACTGGGAGCAGTTGCAGCATTTGCAGTAGAATGTTTTGAAACAAATATACTGAATGAAAATCAGCTCGGGATAAAAATGGGCTGGGGAAATCCCGATGCAATTGTAGAATTCATAAAAAACATGGCAAAAAATGAAGGGATTTATAAGATTTTGAACAGAGGTGTGGCCTATGCATCAAAATATCTCAATGTTCCTGAAGATATGTCAGTACATGTTCACGGTCAGGAATTGCCTGCTCATGATCCAAAGTATTTGCCATCTCTTGGAACCACATATGTTGCTGATCCAACCCCTGGAAGGCACACAGCCGGAGGCATTGGTTTCAGTGAAGGAAGTGAATATGTTCCATTTTTTGATATAGGTCTTGAGCCTGTAAAAATAGAAAAATACAGTTATAGAGGAAAGGGAAAATACCAGGCAATTTCATCCATACAATCCCAAGTGATAAATTCTCTTGGCTTCTGTCTATTTTCAGATTCATTTTCACCTCTACCAGTTGTTGAAGTCTTGAATGCAGTTACGGGATGGGATACAACATCTGAAGAATTGATGATAATAGGTGAAAGGATAATGGATGCAAGAAGGATATTCAATTATCGTGAAAAAGTATATCTCTCTGAAAATGAATTACCTGGGAGAGCTTCAGGGAGACCACCACATGAAGAAGGTCCACTCAAAGGAATCACAATTGACTGGAAAATTATGGTTGAAGAATTTGCAAAGGAAATGAGATGGGATTTAAAGACAGGATTGCCGGACAAGGAAAAATTAAGGGAATTAGATCTAATAGAATTTGTCGATTGAATTAAAAATAATTTCTTTAATTTTTCCAGGCCTTAATTTATAAATTTTAAACAACTGCTTTATATCCATTTTATCAGATTCCTTAATTATCTTGCTTACATCCTTATAGGGCAATTTTTCCCTGAGCAATGCAAGGATTTCCGGATTATACAGCGCAAAATTCTCCATTCTCTTTTTATTTGGCAAAATTAAATTTAAAAATAATATTAATTTTTTGGTTGATTCAATGGCTATATCAAGGGCCTGAATAGAAATGTACATTTGCAAAGGAAATGAAAGTGAAAGTTCAAATTCTCCAATGATGGAAGAATCTTCAGAAATCTTTGAAATTCCCCTCACGTATGTACACCCCAGTAATATTGATTCAAGTGTTACAGGGTTTTTCTTTCCTGGCATTATGCTGCTCCCCTCAATGTCCATATTTTTCAGTTCAATTTCATTTATCCCCGTAAAAGGTCCAGAAAACATAAGTCTGAGATCCTGAGATATTCTGATAATATCTGAACAGTAAATTGATATTGAATTCAGAAGGAAAGTAACATCCGTAACAAACTTCATTTTTTCTCCTGGGTCCTTAAGAAGAGTGAAGTTTTCTCCGAAATAATAATTTAAATTTTTTATCAACTCCTCTTTAAATTTTTCAGAGGAAAGCATTCCCGTCCCCACAGCAGTACCGCCGGCTGGTATATATTTCAAATCTTCAAATGCATCTTCAATCTTTATTAAATCATTTTTAATTTTTTCATGATATGATAAAAATTCCAGCCCCAGAGATACTGGAAGAGCATCCCTCAAGTGTGTTCTTCCACTCTTTATATAATATCTGTATTTTATTGAAAATTTTTCCAATTCTTTAACTAATTTTTGAATTTCTTTTAACAATGTCATTCTTTCCATGTAAAGAGTGATTCTAAGAACTGAAGGTATAACATCATTTGAAGACTGGGATCTGTTCACATCGTCATTGGGATCAATTTCAGTTCTGAAATAATTTCTTGCATAATCACATATCAAATCATTTATGGCCATGTTCAATCCTGTTCCGCTTCCCGTCTGAAACACAACTATTTCTGGGAAATCGGATTTTTCTATTATTTTATCACACGAATTTTCTATAACTTCATCCTTATTTTTATCAATTAGATTCAGATTAAAATTGGTCTTTGCGGCAATCTTCTTAAATATAACAAGATTTTTGATAAATCTGATGTCAATAATATTTGAGGTCTCAAGATAATATTTTTTTGCTCTATTATAATAATTCATGATTATACTCTTTTAAAAAATTAAATATAAATTTTTTTGAATTAATCATTTGGAATATTCTTCTTTTTATTATTTAAAAACCTTTTTTTTACAAATTTATTGATAAGTTGAGGTGTTGGTGAGGCTGTAAATCTCAACATTGACTATTTCTAGGGATTACAATGAATCCAAAAATATAAGGAAGATAGAATTAATAAAAGTAGGGCTGATATAGTTTGAATATATGTGAGAGGAGATCGTCACATCAGGTCTGCATGGGATATATACATACAGATAGATGTCGATCTATGGGATAGGAAGTCCCGGTGCTTTAGCTTGGGAGTAGCCCATTTAGTATTTTCACGAAAAATTTTTAAATTATTATATTGATTACACACCAATGAAAAAATGGGTTATGGAAATGGGATTTGTGTCTTCTATTTTTTCAATCTCGCTTGTATTTATATCAGCATTAATTTCAAAAAATTTTTCATGGGAGAATAATTATTTAAGCGATATAGGTGCAAAGCAGTTTGGATTTATTCCATATATTTTTTTTACAATGGGTATGATTACAGGAGGTCTTTTATTGTCAATTTATTTTATTATTACCATTTATGAATACAAGAAGCACGGGGGTATGGTTTTTTCAGAGTCTTTATTTCTGATATCTTCCATATCCATGACCATGATTGCAGTATTTCCTGAAGGGTCTCCTGACAATTTACATTATATATTTTCATTTATATTTTTCTTCATTTTTCCCGTTGGAATGATTTTCACAGGAATAATCTTTTATAAATATCTCAAAAAATTTTCTCAGGGAACCTTTATGCTTGCATCCCTCGCATTTCTTCTTGACATAACTATTTTAATAAGGGCTGAAAAAGCTTCATCTGAGATGCTCGTTAGTTTTATAATTTTTATCTGGTTTCTCTTATTCAATTATTTAATGTTCAAAATAACCAATCTGGAGAAGAAAAATGAAAATCATGAAAAAAAATAAAATTTTATTAATTATTCTTATAATATTCACATTATTTTTACCTTCCTTATATGAAATTCTCTTTAACAAAATTCCGGGAAATGATCCTTTTGAATATGCCCTTGGAGGCCTATATCTGACAGAAAGACTGAAAAGCATTTATGCATATCCTTATCCATTAATTGATTTAATTTATCTGCCTTCAAACATTTTAACAACATACCAAACCTATATATTTTCAATATTAATGGAATCCATTTCAATGATTTTCTTATTTTTTTCATCTTTCATTTATTTCAGAACAAAAAAAGGTTTTAATGAATCGATCATAATATCCTCACTAATAACATATTCACCCTTGTTTTTATCTGAATTTTTATGGGGCGGACAGGCTCAGCTATTATCAATTTCCATGTTTTTCTTTTCTCTATACTTTTATGAAAGGAACAATCCTTTATTCATTATTTTTACATCCCTTTCAATTTTTTCTGAACCTTATTCTGCAGTTTTTGGGATAATTTTTATATTATTATTAATAATCTATAAAAAACAATATTTTAATTTAATCTTATTGATATTGATATCACTTTTGTCATTTTCTTATTATCTATTTAACCACAAAGGATTGGTAATCCCTCCTTACATAGAACATATCCTGTTTATCAGCATACCTCCATTATGGTGGTTTTATTTCATATTCATGATATTACTGATAATATATTTTTACAGGAATCAGAAATATCTAATCTTTGTTTCCATGATTTCATTTTCATCATATTTTTTCCTGACACCTTATTATGATTATCCAAGAATTTTTTATTTTCTTGTTATTTCGTTGGGACTGATAATGAATTTTGATATTGACAAGATTATAAAATTTAAAAGAACATTTTTAATAATAATCATTTTATTTATAATTATTTTCTATGTAAATTTCTCAATGACCTTACCATCTAAAGAAAATGTTGATAAATATTATGATGCGGGAAATTTTATAAGAAATAATTCTGAAACAAATCAAAATTTTTTAAATGTCAATATAAATAATGGGTGGGCACTTGAATACTTCTCAGAAAGGGAAATGTATTATGCCTCCTCAGATCTGAAATTTCTGATATTTCAGGATCAGATAAAAAACAGCCTGATTGGAAAGATAATATCATATTCAGACGTAATGTATACAAATAAAATTAATGATGGTTATAATTATCTGTTTTTAAACAATAATTCTTTTGAAATATACAGATTTTCTCAATCCTATAACGATTTTTACTGTATTCTGAAATTTAATTATATCAATTTCAGTTATTCTGAATACACTAATTACATAAACTTTTCAAACAATGAAAATTACAATTTAATACAGATAATGAATTATTCGAGAACCATTATTGAGCACAACAGAATAACAGTTTATGACAGATACAATGAAAATTTTAATTTTACCATATATGGTAAATTTCAATTTTTAAATAAAAATATAATTTTGATAGAGGGTAAAAATAACATTACATTAAATATGAAAAACAATTACAGAATATATACGGACAATCTATGCATTGAATATAATATCAGATATGCAGTGGTAGAAAATAAAAACAGCTTTTATTACAGATTTTTAAATGACAATAATTTCAAATTGGTATATAGTTCAAATAATATTTATATTTTTGAATTCAAAAATCTTTAACTAATTGAATTTAGATTATATATAGTATGGATGAGCTAAAAAGATTGTTGGAAATGGCCCTAAGATCTGAAATAGATTCAAGGGATATATACAAAAAATCTGCAGATTCAACAAAAAATGCACTATTGAAGGAAAAGTTTGAATTTCTTTCAGGTGAAGAGGAAAAGCACAGGAAAATGATTGAAAACATCATAAGGATGAAATACCCGGATGAGAATATAAACGTTCCCGAATCTACTGAAGTGCCACTTCCGAGGGTTACTGTAACCGAAAAGGATCCAATATCCAAGCTGCTTTCACAGGCCATGGATGCAGAAATGGCAGCAAGTAAATTTTACGAAAATTTATCTACAAAATTCGATGATGAAAAATCTTATCTTATGAGGTATTTATCATCTGTAGAAATGTCACATTATTATCTTCTTCAGGCTGAGAGAGAAATAATTCTGAGATTTGAAGATTATGATCAGTATTTTGAGATGATGCATGTCGGGCCATAAAAATATTCTCAAAATTATTTTCTCAATTTATATTATACTGTTGCTTTTATATCTTATATTTTTTCTTTCACTGATTTATTCCATTTCAATTTCCGAATTAAATGTAATACCCATTGGCACTGTTCATTACAGAATACAGAATGGATTATACATGAATCAGGAGGTTGAGATAATAAACAGGGGGATATATCCAATTAAGGATACATACATTACTTACACTGTTTTTAAAAACAATTCATTAATTTCACAGAATAAATTATATTTAAATGAAATAAAGGGATTTGTCATAAAAAATATTTCCATATTCATACCATCAAAAAATGAAAGCATCATTGAAGGTATCATACTGAAT
This sequence comes from Thermoplasmata archaeon, assembly GCA_023261745.1. Lineage (GTDB taxonomy): Archaea > Thermoplasmatota > Thermoplasmata > Thermoplasmatales > ARK-15 > JAGDXR01. Next base: position 17,444 of record JAGDXR010000056.1, read on the forward strand.
GGAAGCAATATTTTATTACATGTACATATAAAGGGATTTTATGCATATTTGATTTCATTTGAATTAAACTTTTCAAAATATTTTGTGATACATCCAATATTCCATTATATCATAATGAATTATTCAAGATCATTAAATAATGATACGGTTACAATTTCACTTCCAGTAAAAGTTTCATTTTATTACAATATAAAAATGAATTCATCCATAATTTCCTCATTGATTTACAAAAATAAAACAATTTCATATTCAAACGTAACATTTTTCACAAATAATTCAAACATGATCTATTTAAATTACACAATACCATTGAAGTTGATGCAAAACATTACAGATTTTCAGGATATGAATGTGAATATATCCGTAATCATTGGTGGAATTGATATAACGATTCCGAGGGTTGAATTATGAAAGTTACAAGGCCTCTGATATCTCTTTTTATTTATTCAATAATTATTCCCTACACGTTCGAATATTTCAGGGAATTGTATGTTATATCATTTTCCCTGAACATTTACATTTTAATTTTTACTGGCATTTTAATTACAATCTTTTCATTTTTATACATGAATTTAAATAAGAAAAAATTACTGTTTTACATTTTTTATTCTGCATCTGTGATAATATATTATTTTTACATTTACATGGAATCAAGAATTGGAATTCTGGTAAACACTTATTACATCGAGATCGATTATTCCATGATAGTTATGATTTTAATTTTAATAATTATGATAAATATTATAAGAAAGGGGCTGGAATTGAAATGGATGAACATGTGATTGAGGTAAAGGATCTCTATGTCAGTTATGATAAAAAAAGGTTTGCTGTTAATGGAATATCATTCAATGTAAATAAGGGCGAGGTATTTGGATTTCTGGGACCAAACGGTGCCGGAAAGACAACAACCATAAGAACGCTGACATCAGTTATAAAACCAACATCTGGAAGCGTGAAAATACTATCCATGGACATAATGAAACATTCAATCACCATTAAATCGAAGATAGGTGTCATTCTCCAATCATCCAGTCTGGAATTATCATTGAATGTTGAACAGAATCTTTATCTTTATGGATACATGTGGAACAGAAGCAGAAAGGAAATAACCGAAAAGGTTAATGAGCTCATTGAAAAATTCGAACTTGATGAATTCAGGAAGGTTCAGGTATCTGAATTATCCATAGGAAACAGGAGAAAACTCCAGATAGCAAGGGAACTGATACATGACTTTGAGATTCTCTTTGTGGATGAACCAACGACAGGATTGGATCCCGTGATAAGAAAAAAGGTTCTTGATTATTTTCTGGAATTAAAAAGAAATGGTAAAACCATATTTTTCACAACCCATCAACTTGAAGATGCCGATTACCTGTGCGATACAGTCGCAATAATAAATAAAGGAAAGATTGTTATAAATGAGAAAAAGGATCTATTAAAGACCAGATATAAAAACAGGAGGAAGGTTGAGATCCTGTTTAATAAATACAACGAACGTCTATTTGATTATTTAAAGGGAATAGATTTTATTGAGAGCATAAAGAGTCCGGAAAATGAGAATTCATTTTACGAATTGATCATAAACGATCCATCAAAGTTCATGGATTTAATCAACTCCCTTCTCAGGGAAGGAAATGAACTCCTTTGGTTAAACATCCAAGAGGCAAGCCTTGAAGATATTTATATGGACATTTTCGGTGATAGATATGATAAAGATAATAAGAATGTCTTACAGGATAATTAGAGCAGTAACTGATGCAAATACCCTAGGATTTCTCCTCATGATGCCTATCCTTTACCTTGTCATAATGGGTGTAATGATGGGATCCTTCATAGGAAGCTTCAAATATTATGGTCATGAAACAAATTACATAATGTTTCTTGCACCTGGTATAATTGCAAGTCAGGTTCTCACAGGGGGAAGCATGGCCGGGTGGTCGTTGTGGATGGACAAGAGGACTGGAATGATCGAACAGATATTTTCAATGCCGTACAGAAAAAGTGATTACCTGATTGGAATAATAATAGCCATGACGATCATTTCAATAATTTCATCAATGATCATGCTAATTTTCTCAATTCCATTCATAAAGATCATAATGACTGTATCCGATTTTCTTTTCATAATACTGAATTTATTTCTGGGGACATTATTTTTTGGTATGTTAAACCTGACCATAGGAATTATAGTAAAATCTAACCAGTTCATGAATCTTATAAGCAATGTTTTATACATGGTTTTAACATTTGCATCATCAATCTTTTATCCCATATCCCAGAATTCTCCTGCAGTTCTTAAATACATATCTGATACAAACCCTCTTACTTATGTTTCGAATTGCATCAGGGACGCATTTTTCAATAATATAAACGGTAACGATTACATTTCTATATTTCTTCTTGTAATACTATCCCTTATCATGACACTGATTACAATCCTCACATACAGGAAGATAAAATTTGTGAATCTATATGTCTAATTTTCTGAAAAATCATTTTAAATGCATGGAATAATATTAAAAAATTTTTAAACAGTCTTCAAACTATTTTCAGATTATTTTGCTCTCATTGTTTTCTTTTTCAACTTTTATAATTCTATCTGCAATGGATTCAAGTTCCCTTTCATGCGTAACTATAATAATCTGATTCAGATCCATACTATCAAGTATATCTGAAAACTTGTTAATCTGATCCCTGCTGAACCCTTCCGTTGGTTCATCCAGAATGATTATCCCTTCCCTGAGGGAATTAATCGATTCCCTTAAAATATCATTCAGCGAGAGCCTGTAGGCGAGAGATATCGATGATCTTTCGCCCCCGCTCAGAGATGATGAATCTATATCATATGTATCCTGCTTTACATCAGGTGAAAAGTTTTCATTTATCTCGATTGATTTTGTTGGATCATTTATTAGGTATGAAAAATATGTCTGTATCTTTTCGTTCATTGTTCTCCTTATTTTTTCCATTATTATTTCTTCAATGTTTTCAACCGATGGAATATAGAATTCATCAATCCAGTTTATAACCCTCTTTAAAAGTTCAATTTTTTCTGAAATTCTTTTCTTTTCTTCATATTCATTTGACCTAGTTTCAAGTTCTTTCATGGCCGAATCTATCTTTCCATTTGCCCTGCCCAGATCATGCATTTTTTCATTTTCCATATCCTTCAGATTTCTGTATTTATCTTTTAAGGAATTCAAATCACCGAATATTTTATTCCTTTCCTTCAAAATTTCTTCATAGTTTTCCAGATCCTGATTAATATTTCTCACATCTTCCTCAAGTTCTTCTTTACGCTTTTTCTTTTCATCCATGGATATTTTTAATTTTTCAATTTTGTTTTTTATTTCATTATTTCTGTTGTATAAATCGATGTTTTTTTCAAGATTTTCCCTATTAATCTTCAGTCTTTCCTTTTCCTCATTTATAACATTTATATTATTCTGAACGGCATCAAAATCCTCTATTTCCTTTTCAATATTCATTTTTTTATTTATCAGATCTTCGATTTTCTTTTTGTTTTTTTCCAGCCTTTTATTTATTTCCGACAATTCATTCTTTTTTTCATTCCTCTTTCTTATCAGTGCACGCACATTTCTAAGTATTTTTTTCTGGTCTTCCAGAGATTTAATTTTTTCCTCTATTTTTTTGATTTCATTTCTTTCAACATCAATCTTCTTCAGATATTCATCTTCATGTCCATGAATGGTTCTTCCGCATGTTGGACAGTATCCCTGTTTAATGATCACTTCATAATTTTTTTCGGTAATTTCATGGACTGATCTAATTTTTAAAAGATTTTTGATTTCATTATCCAGCTTTTCAATTTCAATTTCCACATCGGATTCATTTTCAAATTCTACTGAAATTAGCTTTTTGATGGAATCTTCAATATCTTTTATACTCAAATTTAAATCTTCAGCAGTTTTATTATCATTGTTAATTTCATCATTTAAATTCTTAATCATTTTATCCTCTTCTTTAATTTCCCCTTTTTTTCTTTCAATAACATTCAATCTTTTATTGTATTCAATTAGCTTTTTATCAATTTCATTCAATTTTTCATTGATTTTATTGTATAAATTTTTATCCGGTTCAGGTACATTCATTAAATTGGATTTTAAATCATCCATATCTTTTTCAATTTTTTTAATTTCGTCTCTCAGGCTTTCTATCAATTTAATGCTTTTATCACGCTGCTTTTTTAATTCCTCCTTCTTTGAAATTTCATTTTCCATTTCCTTTATTTTATTTTCATGTTCATTGATTTTTATCTCATATTCTCCAATTTCTTTTCTTAGATTTTCAATTTCCTTTCCCATTCTGTTTTTCTCTGCATTCAATATTTCAAGATTATTCTTCAAATTGTTTATAATATCCTTTATTTCATTTATATCCTGTATTCTGGCCTCATAAATTTTAATTCTCATTTCAAGTTCCTTCAGAATTTCTTCCCCATTTTGAATAATGATCCTGTATTCATCTATACCTGTCGCTCTTCTAATTATGTTCAACCTTACCTCATCATTTTCATCTAAAATTCTTCTCATTTCTTCCTGTGGAATATAGATTGCATATCTGAATATTATGGACCTTGTCCTTGGATTTTTGTATTCCTTCAGGTCAAGTATCCTTAATATCTCTGTTTTTGCCTCTTCTGCAGAATACCTGTTTATATATTCCCCGTAATCTATCGATATATCCTGAGAAAATCGGTCCCTGTCCTTTTTTACTGTTCTTTTTATTCTATATTTTTGGCCGTTTATGGAAAATTCCAGATTAACATTCCCCCTTCTTTCACCAAGGCGTAACAATTTTTCAGGGTCCACATTTGAAAATCCGAATAATGCAAAATCAATGGCCATGAGTATTGTGGATTTTCCTGACCCGATGTCACCTATTAGAAGATTTTTTCCGCTTGAAAAATGAATTCTTGCATATTTATAGCTCCTTATATTGTTCAGTTCAATATTTTCAATTATCATTTTCTATCCCGAGCCTTTTAAAAACATCATCCCTTATCCTTTTAATATAATCATCCTTTTTTTCATTTTCTCCTTGGTCCCTTGAAAGAATAGCCTTTAAATCCATCGCGAGTGAAACACCTTTATCACCATCAAGAAATTCTCGTTCAAACTTCATTTTTGAAAGATTTTCCCTGAAGACATTTTTTGATATTTCTTCATTTGTAAGTTCAAAATTGTAATATTTTTCAGTTTTTCTAACCGTTACATTAAAAGAGATTTCTACATCAAGTGCCCCCATATTCATGAGTTTATCCCTGATCTTTATTTTATTTATATCCGTAGTCTTTCCTGAAATGAGTTCTCCCCATATTTTCAATAAAACGATTTTATCCTTGACATTGAAATTTTCCACTTCATCAATGACCTTCTTATATGCACTGAGAGAATCCACACCGTCCACATCAATATTCATTAGCAATGGTATATATCTATCATTTTTAATAAATTTATAATTCAGAATTTTGGAATCAAATTCAACTATGAAGAACCCCCTTTCACTGCCTCTTGCAAAATCTTCAAGATCTGTAAGATCTGCACCAAATAACGGTCCCGGATAAAAGAATTTCATATGATCATATTCCTTTACGATCTTTTTGTGTATGTGACCACCAGCATAGTAATCCATGTCCCTTGGAACAAGACTAACGGGTATTTCAGTTCCAAAATATTTGGTAGTTCTTGCCAACTCAGTAATTGCTGAATGAAACACAAAAATCCTGAAACCATCTGCATTTTCATAACCGTTCAATAATCTGAAGTAATCTTCTTCGAGGCCTCTCTTACGTGCCGATATTCCATAAATATATGCATTGCATTTTTTATTTATTGTTGGCCTTAATGTTATCTTCTCATTCTCAATTTTATATTTAAACACGTTTTCAAATAATCCTGCTGATTCAAGAAGATCAAATATTGATGAATTATTTATTGAATAGTCATGGCTTCCAGGAATAGCATATATACTGATTCCAGTTTCTCTGAGTTCCTTCATCTTTTTTATTGCTTTTCTTATGGATGAAATATCAGGGTACGGATTATCGAACAGGTCACCGCTTATGATTATAAAATCCACATTTTCGTTCTTTGATGTTTCAAGTGCATTTACGAATGACTGAACGTTTATTTCCCTCAATCTTCTGTTCAGGGAACCAAGATGCACATCCGATATATGTGAAAACTTACTCATCAGAACCACCGATTATTTTTGTAGGCAATTTTTTCATTTCATTTTTTGTTAAATCTTCAATTTTTGGGAAATATACGGGTACAGGAAAATCAAAAAATATTGAGGATATTATTGCCTCACCCTTCCCTAGACTCCTGATTATGGATTTTTCCATTTCAAGATACGTTGGGGTACTTTCAACGACCTTGTTTATTTCATTGGAATTTTCAAGACCCAGTATTATAAAGGTGTTAATATTTGAAAGAATATCACTGTCAATTGGTGTTATTAACTGTGATATTGCAATCAGACCTATTCTGAACTTTCTGCCTTCCCTTGCTATTCTCATGAAAATATTATCATTTCCTTTTTTACTGAATTCATTTGAAAGAATAATCCTTGCCTCCTCAATTACAAAAACCACATTATTTATTTCTTCCATCCTGTCTTTGTTTTTCAAATTAAAATGTCTTTCATATATCCTGTTTGCAACCATGCTTTCTATAAGAATGGCCTGCATGTCATCAAGGTTTGAAGAATCAAGAATGACGATCCTCCCCGATTCAAGATCTTCAACCATATTTTCTACGCTGTCTTTTACAATATTTTCCCTTGTAAATATATTGTTTTCATACAGTTCAATGTTTTCCTCTACATTTGCATTGAAAAGGAATTCAAATTTTCTTCTCAGAGACTTTTCAGTGCTGGAAGCCATATCCGAATAATTTTTGTCAAATAGATAATCAAGCCAGACTCTATTTTCCTGTGTTTTAAATTCTCCTTTCTTCATAATGTTTTTATATCTGTTTACGAAGGCCTGAATCTGCGTGTCTGTAAAATATCCAGTATTTTCCAGATCTTCAGGAGTTATTTTATTGAGATCTATTTTTATGGAATTTGCCCCCCTGTTGTTCTGAGTATTTTTGCTGTAATATGAAACATTTTTTCTGTTCCTGAATATTTCATGATACTCATTGTGCGGATCAATTGTAAAAATTCCAATGCCTGAATCCAGTAAACTGTTGATCATGACCTTTGTTGCATTGCTCTTTCCTCTTCCGGTGGATGCAACAATAAAAACATGGTGTGATAAAATTTCCCTTGCATCACCCCTCAACTGAAAATCCTTATTATATTCATCCCCATTTCTAATATATCCAAGTAATAGATTTCCATTATCAAGATTCATCCTTTTTATATCATCTATGTTTATTTTCCTTATTATTGAAAACTGGTCCGGAATGATTTTTATTTTTTTTGGATTCTCTGTGGATATGTCCAGAAGAGGAATAGCAATTATCTTTTTGTACATATTATCTTTTCCATAGATATTTTCCTTTAAAACACCGTTTCTTGAAAAGGATAGTATATTTCCTGAAATTATTTCACTGCCGAGATTTCCCGTAAGTCCCTGATACTCAATATCAACAACCTTGTATACCAGCCTGTGCCTTTCATTTTCAGCAACAATCATCTCACCAAGTTTAAGGTCTATTCCAGGATTCAGCCTAATCTTTATGATCTCCGTATTTCCTTCATAAACTGCCCCTAATGCTTCCATTTTATCACCTTATTAAATTCAGTAAATCATGAATGTTTTCATTATTCAGGTTATCTATCAAATCCGGCCTTTTTTCAACTATTTTTGTATAAAATTCATTATGAAGATAATTAATTTCATTTTTGTTCACCCTCGCATGAGAATCAGCAAGGATCATTTGGAGTGGATATCCAGGTATATATATGTTTTCAGAATAATTCATGAAAGTTTCCATAACACCTTTTATATCATTTCTATGAGTGTAAAGATCTATTCTGAACGAATTTGGCTGATTACTTTTAAATTTTGCAATGTAAACATCAGATTTGTAATCCGCTGAATTTACATTTCCAAGATATATGTAGCATGGGCATTTTCCTGCCCTGTCGAGTTCATTCATTACTGAATGCATTGAATTTTTATTTTTGTCCCTCAAGGAATGAGTCTTTGAAATACCTATGAGGTATAATTTATTTGTATCCACAAATCCGGTAATTTTATCAAGAATGGTGTTTTCTCTGATCCCCGAGGATTGCAGTGATCCATCCATAACGATTCCATCCAGAGAAATTCCATCATTCATTTTATTGTGACATATATGCATCGAATAAATTTTTTCTGCCTCTCTCATAAAAATTGTTGAATAATAATTGAATATCATATCTTCAAATACCGGGACCGAAAAATTTATTTTATATCGGCCGTGAAGGTCATGAAAAATATCTTCTTCCTCTATTAAATTTATGTTAACCTGATCCTCATCAATATTTATGATAAGATATGAATCATAGCTTTTTATTTCAAATTCATTTTCTTTTTTTAAGACATATGCTGTCCTTAACAGATACAGAGAATTATTTTCAATACTTATTATTTCTCCTATTCCACCATCTACATAAAGAAAATTCATGTCCTCATTTTTATTCATTTTAATTATATCATTTTCTTCAATATTATATGGTTTAAAATTGTCATGGAATTTAAGAACACTTAAAGGAAATTTCAATTCACCTTTCCTTACTGAATTTATAAACATATCCGTTGTATGATCTATGAACATCATGCCTTATTACATATAAATTATATAAAACATTTTCTTTTTATCTTTTTTTTCTCTTCAGAGAAAGAACAATGATCATAATACCTATGATCAATATTATCAGATATTCAAGATAAAAATAATTTCCTTTGTTATTATTTATAATTTCATTTAAATTCTTTGAAATTGTTACATTTCCAGATGTTATTTTCTGTTTATTGAGCAAAACCGTAAAATTATATTTTCCGGCGGGAACATGAAAAATGAATTCACCATTCTTTGAATACAGTGTATAATTGATTTTTTCTCCCAGAATGTCATTTCCATAAAGAATTATTTCCGTGTCAGTCCTGTTCAGGAATGGAACGTATATGGTATAATTGAAAATCTTAAGAGATACATTTATTCTAATAATCTTCTCTGAACCGTTAATAATCAGGGTTCCATTCGTAATGTTTGTATTTATGTAATATGGTGGATTAATCATAAATCTATATGAACCATTTGGAAGAGGAATGGACAGATTATTTTTCAGAGTATAATTCATCCTGTTTACTGAAATATTCAAAGGTATTTTCAATCCAATCTCTTCGAAAATTACACAATATTTCTGAATTTTCAAGGAAATATGCAATGTTAAATTTTCATTCAGGTAAACGGATGTATTAAAATAGTAACTTCTGTTTTCGCTGAATGCATAAATATTATAAAATCCCTGAACGAGATATACTGTAAAATTATTCTGACTTACATTATAGCTATTATTATTTATATCCAGATAATATGGGAAAGAATAATTTTCAGTGATAAATGTTAAGGAATACAATCTCGAAAAATATGAAGTTTCATTTATTGGAGATAGAATCTTTACCGTTATATTTTCGTATTTCCCGGTATAGGATCCATTCCCATTCCCAAGCCAGTACTCAAATTCATAATACCTTTTTTCATAGACATCTATTTTTATTATTTCAGAATAATTATAGAATCCTGAATTTATTGAAAATTGAGCTGATCCGGAGGGATTTGAAGATACATTCAGATAAAATTGTTTTATGAAATATACATAAATGGTATAATTATTCTTAACATTAACTAATATGGAATTATTCTTTACAAAGATTCTTTCGTATTTATTTATATTAATGTATTTTTCCATCTCAAATTTTATGGTATAATTTTTAATTTTTACAGTACAATTGCTAACAGAATAATTTATATCATTCAATGTAAAATTGATACTGAACGTTTTTGAATAATTGACAAATATTATATTTAAAAATATATATTTTGAGAAATTCACATATATCGTAATATTTTTTCCATTCACGATAAAATTTCCCGGATTTGCGTAATAATATGTGGAATATGCACTGTAATTGTATGATCCGTTGGGCATATATAAATTATAAATCCTGTTTTTTATGCTTATATTGCCGAATCCTGGAATATTCAGATACCATGAAATGTTCATGTTTGAAATAAAGGTAACATCATATTTTACCAGATAAAACTCTATATTAATAGTTTTATTTTCATTTAAATATACATGCCCCGATGAAATGTTTGATCTGTATCCACCAGGTGGTATGATCCTAAATGAATAATTTCCTGGAAGAAGAAATAGTACAATGTTCTCATTTGTAGTATTGTAGTAAATATTGTTTAAATCAATTTTCCAGTAATAACCATCCGGCAATCCGTATTCATGAAATACAAGAAAATGTCTTTTATTGTATGTCTCGTAGTATTGGAATGAATTCCAGAGACCAGATTGAGGAAAACCTCCATTCTGGTTCATGGAAAATATTGAAATGGCCTTGATTCCATTTTTTAACGTGTAATTTATCCTTAGATTCAAATCTTCCATCGTGAATGGCATATTTGTTGAATAATTTATATCAGACAGAATAATCATTATCTGAGCCTTTGTAAGATACTGGCCTGTGGAGGAAATGATGCTGTTTACAGCTTCCTGAAAACTGTAATTTCCCATATAAAATGTTTCATAAGCCATGATGGCATAATAATCAGCGTAAAGCGGAATTACGGGATGATATATATACCAGAAAAGCATGGAATTCGGAATGCCGTTATATGCCGGGTCAACAGCCACTATCAGTTTTTTATTAACTTTGTGAAGTGCAATGGAAAAATTGTTCAGGAACATAACAAACCTGAATGAATCATTGGTGGAAAAATCTGCATTTGAGGGATTTTCGAAGTCTATTGAATATCCCGAATAATTATATTTCAAAGATAGGTTCACCGCATAACTGATCAATTTATCTTGAAGTGAAATATTATATAAAACAAGATCTGTCTTTGAGATATTGTAATCATTTACAATCATGGGAAAAGTTGGAATTTTTAATTTTTCTGAAATGTTGGTTATGTTATCATCACCGAAATAATTCAAGCTCCCTGAAGAAGTTATATTGTAAGATTCATATTGTATTCCATTCATCAATTCTGAATAATTTTTAAGATCATTCCAGTATCCATAGTAATCTGGATATATGTATGGAATGAATAGATTCAATATTCCATCATAATAAAAGTTTACATATACTGTTAAATTTTTGTTTACATACAAATTAATGGTTGCTGGATTTGCAACATATCCCCTGGAAGAAAATGACAGTGTATGATTTCCATTATCAATGTTCAGAGTTACATTTCCGGTGAAATTGAATGTTACTCCATCAATATTCAGGAACCATGTATGATTTTCAGGGAGATTCAGAGGTATGATGTTAATTTTAGAAACAGTATTAATTAAATCCATTGAAAAGTTGAAAGCATTGATGGAACCCCATCCCGAAGCATAATCCCAGCCCTGTTTAGCCCAGTAAATGGTCTCATTGTCATGATATCCTGCGGGTGTCTGGATGACATCCCAATATGGAGAATATGGTAATTTTTTATTTTCCGATCCAATTCTATAAATTAAAGGATCAATGAACCCAAATTTTTGATTTGTGAATGCCACGATATCAGCAATGATTCCAGCGGTTACAGGTGATGAAACCGATGTTCCGGCAATCTGATACGGTCCACCGTTGATAAAAATTTCAGTATTATTTCCAATTGAAGATATATCAGCATAATTTCTTCCTTTAACAGAACCTCCATTTTCTATTACCGCTGGAATATCCTGCCATGATGGCATAGGATATATTTTACTGGTTCCACTGGTAGTGCCATAATGAATATTTCCATATGCAATGGCCGATTGGTCATACCAGACAATCTGATTGTATATCGAATTTGTAACAGGGACACCATATCCATTCAGGACTCCGGATGGACCGTTCATTAATAATGTTGTTCCACCCACGGCTAGAAATCCAGAAGTATCTGTTGCATAATTTGCGGGCATTGATACATTATCTACATCTCCATAATCTCCAGCTGACGCAAGAAAAGTTGTTCCTGTCGATTCAAGCATAAGAACGTATTCTGCTGAAACATTATCAACCGGTGCTTCAGAACCGTTGTTATTGTATCCCCCCCAAGAGTTTGATACTGCAACAAGATCATTCAGTTTACTCAGAGAGGCATATTCTTCATCAGGAAAATCTGTTTCTGATGGACCGGAGGAATTTCCAGGGCCATAAACGCAAAATGCATTCACTCCCGGTGCCATGGTTGTGACCATTTCGAGATCAAGAGTATTTTCATAATTGGTTCCCGTGGTATCATTTGTTGCATTTGGACCTGGCATCACTGCACCATCAACAGGATATCCTGAAACTTTTAATTTGACAATATTTCTTTCCCACTGAGGAACGGTTAAATTATAATATGAATAAATGTCAGAAGGATTGTATGGTGAAACCTGAAATCCTCCTGAATCAACACCTTCCCATAAAACTGTGGCAACAGTCAAATTTAATGGAAATACGTGATTTTTTGAATAATTTCCGTAATAGGAATCGTTGAATATTCCGTATACCTGATATGCCTTTTGAAGATCTCCACCCCCCTCCTCGCTTATATTTCCATCATATAATTTAATTAAATCAAATTTATAATATATATTATCTGAAAGACCGGAGATACCACTGACATATTCTGCTATGCTATATGGAAGCTCCACGGGTGTTACTGGCATGAATACGTATTTTCTGAATCCGTCAGTCTGGAAATAGGCGATTTTGATGTTGAATGCATTTTCAATTTTATAAGCCGGAACGTTATGAGCAAATATTGCAAGGTTGTAGGGTCCCGGATATCCTGTGATACCGTAAGATTTCAGATAATTCAATATGAGATCTACAGTATTATTGGATGGAGAAAATAATCTGTAAAATTCCCCCTTTGAAATAAATTTATGAAATTCCGGGCTATCTGGATTTTCAACACTGGTAAGATAATCATTAAGCATATTTATGTTTTTCAATTTTAAGGATATGGAAATATCCATATTTTTATTTGAAGATATGTATTTACAAAAATGATATTCATCTGATTTAAAAAATCCGTATGTGTAAACAAAATTTAAATTTGAAGCGCTACCGGAAAATGAGTAAAAAATCTCAAAGATAAAAAATATCATTATAATCAATGCAATGATTTTTTTTATCAACATATTATAAAAATAGATATCACTGATAAAAATTTTATGCTAAATGCAATAAAATAAATATTTAATAAAAATTATAAAAAAATTTCAAATATTCACATCTGGTCAGTTTTTTACCGTTGAAGTCTATGAAAATATTTCCTTTGAAAAGTTCATCTATATTTCTTCCCTTGATTTTAAATATGTTGCTTCTATCAAAATTATAGTCTACATAGTTATTTAGAGGATTGTAGATTTCCGGTATTCCTTTTTCTGAAGGGTATGGAACGGAAAGTATCCATACTCGGTCCATATAATCATCGAGCTTTTCAATTTTTATTTCCTCACCATTGTATCTGTAATAATGATATTGTCCATTTAAAATTTTAACAGGCTGTATCAGTGTGCAGAACAGAGACAATGCATCATTCCTGAAAACTGAAAATATCACCCTTTCTTTATTGATGACATGCATGAGCAATTTACCTGGATTTTTTAAATCACCGTATTCCGCTTCCACACTGATTCTGTCTTTTCCCTTTACTGCTGTAATATCGGGAGAATTCTCAAATGGCCTTGCAGTTTTTATTTCATAACCAAGTGATATCATGAAAGATGCCGTTCTCCTTATAAGATATGCGTGGTATATGGATTCTGTAAAATTTCTCAGATAGCTTTCCGAAATTCTTATACCATTTGTCTCAAGGAATATTTTTCCATTTTCATTTCTGATCATGTTTTTAAGATTTAAAATTCTTAATACTCTTAGAGGATCCTCATCCGATAAACTTTCAAATTCTCTTACTGCATCCTTTTCAAATGTGTGGCCATTTCTGTCTGTAAGGGAAATAATCACGGATAACATTTTTATTTCATCGTCATATGCATCACAGTTATCTAAATATTTGGTTGTATCATTATCGGTCTTATAATCATCAAAATTTACATTTTCAGTTTTACCATGGCTTATGTTTCCATCATAAAGTAGGAATTGAAATTTTTCCATATTTGTTGTCATAAGGATAAATTTGTCTCTGTTCATTGGAATTTTGCCCGATAAAATCTTTGCATCGAATGGTGAAATTCTGAAGATTGCAATATATTCTGAATTGGCCATAACAGAATTTACAAGATCTCTATCCATCTGAGAAAGATACTGTGTGGCCATCAGAATTTCAACGCCATATTTTCTTGATTCGCTCAGGAGATTTGGGAGTATGTAGGGTGAAAAATCCTTTATTTCGTCTATAACAATGATTGAATCTTTTATTATTCCGAATTTCATAAAATTGAATAATATTGCGAGGGTTGATGAGGCCATCATTCTTGCCGAATTTTCCCCGTAATGCAATTTTTCAAAGTCAAAATACAGATTTTTGCCGGAAAAAAGAAATTCCATATTTCCTCGTGAAGAAATGAAATTTTTCAATTTAGTGTTGTTTATTATGGGATTCAATTTGTTTATGAAACTTTGAATATATTCGCTGTACTGATATTTGCTCATATTTCGGAAAAATGAATTTTCAGTTATTTTATCCATAACTCTGCTGAAAAGATCTTCGAGCGTGGGATCAGGATTTTCATTGTATATTTCTTTTCCAAATACGGTAAATATATTGTCAAGTCTTGGTCCCCACGTGCCATTCGAAAAATCCTCATCCATTGAAAATACCATCTTCAATGTATCAATAACCGTCTGTACCCTATCAGGGTCGGTGGAATTCATGGTGTTCATCAAATTCATCTTAAAGCAATATTCCTTTCCATTAATGTTTATATGTGAAGGAGAAATGTATATTCCGGTGTTCATTAAACTTTTTGAAATGTCACCGTGTGGATCAAGAACAATTATCCTTTTATTTTCCCCTATTCTCTTTTTAATTACCATTTTAAGAAAAGTGGATTTTCCATAACCGGTTTGACCTATTACCAGTCCGTGTCCATTTATCCCATTAATATCATATTTTTTTATGAACGAATATATCCTGTCTATATCCATAGTAATTTCCTCCTTTCTTCATTTTTTACAGGTGGTATCAGGAAATAGGAAATTTCGGATGGATCCATGATCATTTTTTTCCCATTTTTTACAATTGCTTGACCTGTAAAAGGATCCCTGATGAAAATATCCATATCCAAATCGGTGAAAATTTCAGCCTCGTACATTTCTGAATTTATCTTCTTTTCAACCAATCCTCTCCGATATCTGTTATTTATATGTTTAGCAAATTTTTTGGCAATGAATCTTGAATATACTCTCTTTTTTCTTGCCATAAAGATAAAATATTTGGCACCTTTCTTTTCCATTGCAAAATATATGTCTGAAAATATGTTATGTTTTGGATAATAAGGAATATAATAGTTTTTAGAAAAACCGTATCTGTACAGGCCATCAATTTTGTATGCATTTACATATTCTGTAAATTTTCCCGGTACAACGTTTTCATAATAGAGATATGCAGGTTCATGGTTTTCAAAAAGAGCAAATCTATAATCCGTGCCATCAAAATAGATCATTGAGGATATTTCGTCAGAAGAGCTTGCAAGGTAAAAAACATCTTTCAAAATATTTTGAAAATTTTCCCTCAAAAAATCGGGATCAGGTTTAAAAATTTTAAAATAATTTATATAATATAGACTCTCAACTCCTTTCATTTTTACACCTCCAGAAAATCGCCGGTTAAAAGGTTTCGTTAATTATTTAAAAAAATCTGAATATTTTACAGGTTCAATGCCGTAAAGATTCCATATATCTTGGGGTCTGCAGAAATCGTACCTCAGCATCTTAATCTGTTCCATGGTAATGGGTAAAAATGGGATCAGTGAATATAATATGAATGACGGTATTTCATAAGCCTTTTTTCTTTTTAT
This sequence comes from Thermoplasmata archaeon, assembly GCA_023261745.1. Taxonomy (GTDB): domain Archaea; phylum Thermoplasmatota; class Thermoplasmata; order Thermoplasmatales; family ARK-15; genus JAGDXR01. Next base: position 33,656 of record JAGDXR010000056.1, read on the forward strand.
TATTTTATACATGTCTACCAGTCTTATTTTTTCCGATCCTGAAACCTCAACAATTCCATTGTTGTTAATCATATTTTTTACAAGATTTGACAGGCTTTCAACATATACCGGGCAGAGATATCCTGATTTTGGAATAAATGGTGTTTTCAGCTTTTTCAGCATCAATGTAAGATAATCATCATTGCCAAAAATCATGCTCGGCCTAAAGATGAGATAATTTCCTCTTTCGGTGATGATGTTCTCTGCTTCCCTTTTTGTCTTGAAATATTCAGTATCTCCCTTATCCGCATTCAGTGCAGAAAAGTAAACTATCTTCTGCTTTTTATTCATTTTGGAAAGTATGTTTCTGATACCTCCAACGTTCACATCTACATGCTTCTGTTCTTTTTGATTTATAACTGCAACTAGATCAATGATAATATCGAATTCCGAAAGGTCGGGTATTTTATCAGAATATTTTATGTCGCCCTCGATCCACTTTACACCAAGTTCTTTCAATTTCTGATTTTCCTTTCTTGAAATATATGAAACATCATGCTCTTCAAGGAGCACAGGAATCAAATGTCTTCCCACGAATCCAGACCCGCCAAATACTGCAACCTTCAAGGGTATCTACCAAACCTCAACCAGCCAATAATAAAATTGTATAGATGTATAAAAATATTTTGAAATCTGACGGTAAAAGTTTTATAAAAATAAAATATCATATAAAAGGTGGATGAAGAATTTGTAGGAATATCGGGGTATGTTACCAGAACTGAGGGGATAGGTGGAAAAATTAAAATGTATCCCGAAGATTTTATTGTAAATGAAATAGCAGAAGAGATAAAAAGAAAATCGGATGGGAAAAACCTCATTTTAAAGGTAAAGTTAAAGAACTGGGAAAATAACAGGTTTGTATTCAAACTTTCAATGCAGCTGGGAATTAGCAGGGATAGCATATTTTTTGCCGGAACAAAGGATAAGCGATCTATCAAAATACAGTATTTCTGCATAAGAAATTTTCATTCAAAAATCAGTTTAAATTTAAAGGATATTGAAATTATTGAATCATTCAGAACAGATGAATGCATAGATATTGGTGACCTCATAGGCAACGAATTTTCAATAAAAATAAGAAATCTGGAGGAAGATGCGGATGAAAAGATCAGGAAAATATATCAGGAATTGCCATTAAAAAATTTTCCAAATTTTTTTGGTGTTCAGAGGTTTGGGACAACAAGACCAGTAACGCACATTGTTGGAAAGTACATAATACAGAGAGATTATGAAAATGCTGTTAAAGCCTATATAGGTATGGTTTTTAATGATGATTCACAGATTGATGCAAGAAAATATTTTATGGAAACAGATGACCCAGAGGGAACATTGAAAATGTCTGATCCTGGCAAAATGGAATATGAGCGAATAATGTTAAAGCATCTAGTTGAAAGACCAGGTGATTATGCAGGTGCAATTTCAAGATTGCCAAGGACTCTCAGAATGATGTTTGTGCATGGATATCAATCATTTTTATTCAACAAAATTCTCAGTGAAAGAATGAGAAAATTTGATTTGATGGAACCCATGGAGGGTGACATTGTTTTACCAGTTGATAAAAATGGAATACCCATCGAGGATAGATTTATAATGGTAAACAGCAAAAATATGGACAAAATAAAGGAGAAAATTCATGAGGGAAAGGCATACATCTCAGCGATACTTTATGGTTCTCAGAGCAGATTTGCTGAGGGAGAGATGGGTGAAATAGAAAGAAAAATAATTCAAAATGAAAATATCGAGAGGGAAATGTTCAACATAAGGGAAATCAGGGATATATCAAGCAAAGGTTCCAGGAGGAGTATCTCATCACCAGTTAAAAATTTCAATTATTATTTTAAGGACAGGTATGCCGTTCTGAATTTCTCTCTCAACAGGGGATCATATGCCACATCTCTTTTAAGGGAATTCATGAAATTATCTGATCTTCGGTCTTTTTGATTTCCGGTAATTTTATTTCGGAAATGTCCGTATAGAGATATCCGTTCCTCTTTGCTATCCTCTGTATAGTTTCTATGAAAATCCAGTAAAATGGATATATAGTATAAAGATATGGTCTGTCAGTGAAATATCCTTTAAGAATTCTTTTTCCCTGTCGAACGCCATGGCTGAGGCATATTTTCAGCAATTCCTGCTGAAGTTCCGATAGGTTATATGCCCTGTACCAGTCCCTGTTTTTAAGAAGACCCATTGGGACAAAGAACATTGGCATTATTATTGCCTTTATATCCCACATTCTCTCAACAAGTTCTATCGTCTTTATAACATCCTCTTCCTTTTCTTCAGGAAGTCCCACTATGAGTGTCATGGCCGGTATCATTCCCTGGTCATTCATTAACCCGGCTCCCTCCACCACGACATCGGGCCAGTTCCTGGTTTCGAAAGGCTTGGCCTTATTGGGCATTATTATTTCTGCGAGTCTCGGAGAACCGGTTTCTATTCCCACCTCTGCACCCCACCAGTCCTGATCCTTTAATATTATTTCACTTAGTCTGGAGAGCATTTTATCATTCTTTTCGCCTGCAAGAACAGCGGCAAGACTGGCATGGCTCCAAGCCATGGTTTTATAATATTTTTTTGCCAGTTCATGAAGTTTAATCAGTTTATCGGTTTTGGGATAATAATCAGTTGAACCGTAAAGTGGAACGTCTTCGGCATGCAGTATTCCATTTCTGACACCTTCCCTATAATTAACCTGCAACTCTTTTTCAATCTTTTCAAATGGATAAAATCTGAGAGCCCTCAGGGTTACAGAACAGAACTTGCATCCTCTTATGCATCCCCTCATAATTTCAACAAGACCATTGATGCTTGCATGTTTTATTTCCGGTATTTCCTCCAAGGAAGGCGCTTCCCTGTTGTTCATAACCACGAATCTCGGTAATTCTTCATTATTCATTGCTTTTCTGACCAGTTCAACTGCAATTTTTTCCCCCTCACCATCAACAACAGTATCTATGCCCCATTCATCCATAAGATCCTTCCTGTAATTCCATTGCCATGCCGATGGGCCTCCGGCTATTATTTTTATCCCCCTCTTCTTTGCCCTTCTAACAGGTTCAGAATTCATCAGATTGGCAAAACTTCTGGCGTTAAGCGGTTCCTCCTTAAAAATCGATGCGAAAGTAGAACTCGGAGGACCAAAGCCGAAGTAATCATGATGGGATAACATCAGTACCTTTGCATCATCTATGTATCTATCTAGATAGTCTGGATCCACTACACTTGCATCAAATCCAGCGTCTATCAGGGCAGCCTCAATCTTTCTAATTCCATATGAGGCCTGCCATGGAATTCCGTTCTTCTGTTTCATTTTTGGCGCAAACATGTACATCCACAATTTTTCTGGTAGTAATACGGGTACCCCGGTTGCACCAAAACCCAAGAATTCCTTTCCATGGTGGTTGCTCATCATGGTTCTGTCAGTAGTAAGTATGATATCCACCATTGTAATCTACCCCTTATATCTTTATCGATTAATTAAAAAGATATTAAAAAAATTATGATTTTAATTCGATTTCTATGTGTATACCGTCAGGTATCTGTATTCTCATGAGCTGTCTGAGTGCCCTTTCATCTGCTTCAATGTCTATCAGCCTTTTGTGAATCCTCATTTCCCAGTGGTCCCATGTAGCACTACCATCCCCACATGGAGTTTTTCTAACAGGTACAATAAGCCTTTTTGTAGGCAGGGGTATGGGACCATGAATCTCTACCCCTGTTCTTTCTGCGATGTTTTTAATTTCATCACATACTTCTTCCACCTTTCTGTAATCATTACCCGATAGCCTTATCCTCGCTTTATATACCATTGAATCACCATTACATCTGTTTTTTGACAACGTCCTGGCATAGGCCCGCGGCCACTGTGATACCCATATCCCTGATCGCAAACCTGCCAAGCTGTGGAATTTCTGATGCTTTCTCTATGACCATAGGTCTTGTGGGTACAACCTTGACAATGGCAACATCTCCTGTCTTTATAACATCAGGTTTCTCCTGTTTTGTCCCGCCAGTTCTTGGATCGATTGTTTTTATGATTTCAGATATCTGGCACGCTACCTGGGCTGTATGTACATGAAATACTGGAGTGTATCCTGGACTTATTACAGAAGGATGGTTCAGTACAACAATCTGCGCTGTGAATTCTGCTGCCACTGTAGGTGGATTTGTTACATGTCCGCAGACATCTCCTCTCTTTATATCATTCTTTGCTATTCCCCTTACATTGAATCCAATATTATCTCCGGGTTCTGCCTTCTCCATAGCCTGATGATGCATTTCTATGGATTTAACATCACCCGATTTATTTGCAGGCATGAATATTACCTGATCGTTTACCTTTAAAAGACCTGTTTCAACCCTTCCAACTGGAACAGTACCTATGCCCTGTATTGAATATACATCTTGGACAGGAATCCTAAGTGGTTTGTCTAATGGTTTTTCTGGCATTTTCAGATTGTCAAGTGCTTCGATTAATGTTGGGCCATTATACCATGGCATATTCTGGCTCTTTTTGGCGATATTGTCTCCAAGATAACCGCTCGTGGGTATGAATGGAATGTCCTTATAACCTACCGTCCTAAGAAGTTTTTCAACTTCAGATTTTACAGCTTCAAAAGCCTCTTTGCTATATGGTGGTGTTGTTGCATCCATCTTATTGATCGAAACAATCATCTGTAAAACGCCTAGCGCTTTTGCAAGATAAATATGCTCCCTTGTCTGTTCCTGAACACCCTCTTTTGCAGATACAACAAGTATCGCGGCATCTGCCTGAGATGTACCTGTAATCATATTTTTAACAAAATCCCTGTGACCTGGAGCATCAATAATTGTGAAATAATATTTTGTTGTCTCGAATTCTTTATGGGCAATATCTATAGTAACTCCTCTTTCCCTTTCCTCCTTAAGCCTGTCCATAACCCATGCAAATTCAAAAGTTGCTTTTCCCTTTTCAGTAGCTTCTTTTCTATACTGCTCTATAATCCTTGAATCTATTGCTCCAGTTTCTAATAATAGTCTTCCTACTGTCGTAGATTTACCATGGTCTACATGACCTATGAATACCACGTTCAGATGAGGTTTGTTTACCATTTTTTTCCCTCCATTATAATATTGTTTTAACTCACAAATTACGAACTAATATATAATATTTTTTAGAATTTTCCTTTCAGTGTACAGTCCCGAATTATTTGATCATAAAAAGCTTGTGGTCGGATATGGGCTACAGGAAACTTACTTTACGCAAAATCACCTATATCATTAACTCCAGAAAAAGAGGATCTAGCATAAGACAGATAGCCATGGATCTTAAAATAAGTCAATCTACTGTTAAAAGGGTATGGAAGTATTATCTGGATACTGGTGAAAAATTGATCATTAAAGATGGAGGCAGGAAGATGAAAGAAATTAATCCTGATGAGGAGAAAATT
>JAGDXR010000061.1 GCA_023261745.1 Thermoplasmata archaeon
GATTAAAATAGTTCCAAGAGGTTATAGGGCTTACACAATTTAGACCTATAGTCTCGCGCATTTATTGCTGCTGTTGTTTTTGATAAATCATATATGCATTTTCTGCCATCCTATTTGTTGTATTCGTGAATAGCACTCCTATTGTATCCACAACATTCAATGCTAATGTATACATTTCTTTAAATGCTGGCTTTACAGAATCAATAATGGATCTAAATGGCCTTTTAGTTTTCTGACCCACGGCCTCTTCTTTTCATTCTTTAACATCATCCTTTCATTGTACAATGTTTCATTTACTATTCTGCGATTTTCATGGACTATTATTTCATTCAGTATGTCATCAAAAAATGATTTTAGCTTGCAGACTGCGAAGAAATTTGATGGTATAATGGAATGTGGCTGATAAGACGTCATGGATGAAATTGTTTCCCTTTCATTCAATGGCTTTTCCATTCATATATAAATCTCCTAGAAAAATTTGATATACCATTATTCAAATACCCTACATGCGTGGTGGTTTCTGATATCATAAATAGCAAAATAACCACACACTTTTTATATTTATGAATTAGTGGATGGTCTCAAAGGAGAGAAAAAGTTTTTATAAATACTAAGAATATGGAGATTTCACATTAAGATGGTGTTGATCTATGTCTCAGAAAGTTGCGGAAAGGGCGGCTGCTAAAAAGATTAAAGATAAGTGGAGAGCAAAGATTTGGTATAAGATAATAACACCCGAATCATTCGGATCGAAAGAAATAGCCGAAAGCCCAGCGGACGATCCACAGAAAATGGTAGGGAGGATTGCGGAAACAACATTATATAATATTACCGGGGATATTAAGAAGGAATATGTAAAATTATATTTCAAAGTTGTATCGATTGATGGTTCCACTGCCAAGACTGTATTCATCGGTCATGATGTCACGCAGGATTATATAAGGAGACTTGTAAGAAGGAGAAAATCGAGAATTGATGCCATATTTCCTCTCCAGACAGTTGACAACTATAAAATAAGGATAAAAATTACGGCCATTGCCGATAAAAGGCTGAACTCATCCCTGAAGAGTGCAATAAGGAGGAAGATCATTGAAACGGTCTTAGCCAAGGGCCAGAATATGCTATTTTATGAATTTGTTTCTTACATGTTTACAGATCAGATGGTTAAAGAAATTGAGAGAAATATAAAACAGGTTTACAATATAAAAAGGATAGAAATAAGAAAATCAAATCTTTTATCCACACCTGAAGAAAAGAAGATAGAAGAAAACACGGCCACAGCATAATGCCGGGGTGGCTCAGCTGGTAGAGCGTCGGACTCATAGGGTTCCGTTATGGACTTGAGACATCCGAAGGCCCCGGGTTCGATCCCCGGCCCCGGCACAAATATTAAAAATTTTTTAAAGATACTTTTATTATCTGTATGATATCAATAAAAATTTTTCCATAACATTTTTTTATTTTTGATTTATATCTATAACAAGGTGTTGGTAATGGTAGATATTAGAGCTCCAAGGGGAAATCTGCTCAATACAAAGGGATGGGGTCAGGAAGCAGCATTAAGACTGCTTATGAACAACCTTGACCCTGATGTTGCAAAGGATCCTGAAAAACTTATTGTTTATGGTGGGAAAGGCAAGGCTGCAAGGAACTGGGATTCTTTTCATGAGATAGTCAGATTATTGAAAGAACTCGAGAACGATGAAACATTGATTGTCCAGTCAGGAAAACCAATCGCAGTTTTCAGAACTTCTGAAGATGTTCCAAGAGTATTGATCGTGAATGCTCAGATAGTTCCAAGATGGGCCACGGATGACATATTCTGGGATCTGGAGAGAAGGGGATTGACAATGTTCGGTCAGATGACAGCTGGCTCCTGGATATATATAGGTACCCAGGGAGTTCTCCAGGGAACATATGAAACCCTGTCCGCCTTAGCCAGGAAAGAATTTAAAACTGATTCGCTCAAAGGTAAATGGGTTCTGACGTCAGGACTTGGAGAAATGGGGGGTGCACAGCCCCTTGCAATTACCATGAATGAGGCGACAGGAATAGTGGTTGAGGTTGATGAAAGAAAAATAGAAAGGAGATTGAGAACAAAGTATCTTGATACTTATACTGACAAACTCGATGAAGCATTAAGGATAAAGGATGATTCAATAAAGGATGGAAAGGCAATTTCTATTGGCCTGCTTGGAAATGCTGCAACCGTTTATACTGAACTGGTCAATAAAAATATCGTGCCTGATGTTGTTACTGATCAGACCGCGGCTCATGATCTTAATCAGGGATACATACCAGAGGGATATACCGTAGAGGAGGCTTTGAAAGCTTCCAATGAAAAACATGAAGAATACATAAAGGATGTTTACAGGTCCATAGTAAAGGAAGTAAAGGCAATTTTATGGTTTAAAGAACATGGTTCAAAGGTATTTGATTATGGAAACAACATAAGAACAAGAGCATTTGAAGGTGGTCTGAACAATTCATTTGACATTCCAGGCTATGTTCCCGCATATATAAGGGATTTATTTGCGATAGGTTCAGGACCCTTCAGATGGGTTGCATTATCCGGTGATCCGGAAGACATATTCAAGATTGATGATTTACTGATAAGAGAATTCAGAGATGAGGATCCTCATCTTGTAAAATGGATAAAACTTGCAAGGGAAAGGGTTAAATTCCAGGGTCTTCCAGCAAGGATTTGTTACGCATCATATGGTGAAAGAGAAAGGATCGGTATGTTAATAAATGATCTTGTAAGGGATGGTGTAGTTACTGCACCCGTTGCAATAGGAAGAGACCATCACGATACCGGTTCTGTGGCTTCACCTTTCAGAGAGACTGAAAGGATGAAAGATGGAAGCGATGCAATTGCAGACTGGCCTATCCTGAATGCCCTATTAAACGCGGTTTCTGGTGCAACATGGGTGTCCGTTCATCATGGTGGAGGAACAGGCATTGGAAATGCAATTCATGCGGGGTTTGTCCTCGTTGTGGACGGTACAAAGAAGGCAGAAGAAAGGGCCAGGAAGGTTCTGAATGCTGATCCCGGTATGGGTGTACTGAGGCATGCGGATGCCGGATATGAATCTTCCATGAACCTGCTGATGAAAGGTGTTAAATTCAAATATTCAAAACTCGTTGGAATAAACAAGCCTGTAAAATAAAATAGATTAATTTTTTATACTTTTTCAATATACATTAATCGAGTAGTGATGAGGTTTGGTAGAATTCAGCAAGTTGATAGAAGACCTCGCTAAAAAGAAAACGGATATTGATAGGGAAATAGAGGAATATCTGAAATCGCATTTTGAAGGTGAACTTCTTGAAATGTCAGAATACGCCCTGAAAGATGGAAAAAGGCTCAGGGGTATAATCCTTCTTTTAACGAGTGAGTGTTTTGATGGGGACATGGAAAAAGCTTATAGACTGGCAGTATCTGCCGAGCTTGGGCATGCCGCATCTCTCATACACGATGACATAATAGATAAAAGTACGGAGAGAAGGAAGAGACCGACCCTTTGGAAAAAATATGGTATAGACAAGGCCATAATTCTTCCCCATATTCTGATATCAGAATCCCTAGAAATTGCAAGATCTGAAGGAGAAGAATTTTTAAAAATTGGACTGGAAACGTGGTCAAAGGCATCAATGGGAGAATACCTCGACATGGTTTCAATCGATCCGAGATTTTCGGAAAAAATATTATATAAAAAGTTGATTGAACTGAAGAGTGGATCACTGTTTTCAGGCGCTGCTCAGATTGGGATATTGACCTCAAAAGATGGAAAAAATTATCAGAATGATGCCATGCAGTATGGCAATGCCCTGGGCATCTCATATCAGATAGCTGACGATATGATAGATTATCTGAATGGTAAGAGCGAGGAAGGAAGTCAGTATCTGTTCACAAAATACATGGAAAAGGAACTTGGCAGCAAGCCTGATATACATGTACTAATGGGTTTCTTCATTTACAACATTTTCGTAGAATTTGAAAAGATAAGGAAGAGCATTCTCATAGAGAAAAGTGAATCCCTGAAACTGTTCCCCATATTCTCCATACTTGAAATAATGAAAGAGAATGGGGAGATGTATAAACTGGTTATGCCTGTGCTGAGTAATTATTTTTCCCCTTAGATACGGATCTTATTCTTGACCATGAATATACAAATCCTGCCATTGATAGTATTATTCCCATAATAAATATGCCTTCAAAATTCCTGTAATATGAAAATAGTATCACTGTCAGAACTGGGCCAATAACATAACCTATTGTCTGTGATATGTTGAACATTGCCTGAGCTCTTGCCTGTTTTTCTCTCGGTGCAAAGATGGATACGTATGTAGATGCAGAGATTATGAATGCAGACCATTTCATTCCCGATATTATTTCTGCCAGAATAACCATTTCATTTGAGGATGATATGAAATACAGGATATATGTGATTACATATCCTGAAATTCCAAACAAAAATATGTATTTTATATTTTTTCTATCTGACAGATAACCGAATATCGGTGTGAATGCCACTACGGATAAAGCTTCTACACCGTAGAATATCCCCACATAATGCTCACCGAATTTGAATGCAAAATATACTGGGAGTATGGAATAAACCACACCAGAGGCACTCATGACAAATATTGAACCGATTATCAGATTAAGTATTTCCCTGTTTGATTTTAAAATTTTCAATGCGTCCCTGATATGTATGGGAAATCTTCCTGGTTTTCCTTCAGGCCTCAATGTAGGAAATGGTATTCTGTGTCTTTCAATTTTCATCCTTTTTTCCTTTACGAATATAACAGGTAGTGAGGATATTATAATTATGGCAGAACCAAGGATTATTGTATTTCTGGTACCTCCAAGGAAACTGACCACATAACTTCCCATGATATTGCCTATACTGTATCCTAGCTCAGATATTGAATTGTAGTATCCAAAATAAGTTCCGATTTTATCACCGGCGAGTTCAACTATCAGTGCACTTGTTGTTGGTGTTGACATGGATGAAATTAACCCCTGGGCTGATCTTAATACAAGTATAAATGTTATGGATGCTGAAATGGGCATCAAGATCATGAATATTCCATATGAAAGGTTTCCAAATGATATGAACCATTTTTTTATTCCTGTGGAATCGGACCATTTACCCCATGGATACTGCGATATGCTTCCAAGAAGATTGTAAAGTATGGATAGAAGGGTTATGTCGAGGATTATTCCACCTATCATTGAAACATATACCGGAAGGTATGGCCATGCCATTCCAATACCAACATTAGCTATGAAAGATGAAAATGCAAGGAGGATGAAATTTACATTCTGGTTTTTCACAAAATGGGAATAAAATATTATATTTAATTTATTCTCTTGATTTCATTTAGTCAGCTACTCCTCGCTAAAGCTTCGGAGCCTGTTGCTGGCCTCCTGCTCC
>JAGDXR010000042.1:0-1272 GCA_023261745.1 Thermoplasmata archaeon
CTCCCTGAAGGTCGGAGTTTTACTGCTTCCCTCAAACCCCTAACTTTTCTATAAAGATAGAGAAAATAGTATATATTTTCCAGAGGTCCCGGAAGGCATATACTTCATGATATAAAGAGAAACTTTCTGAAATAATTGCCATTAATCAGAATAATAACAAAGGATGCAGTGATTACTACTGCTCCATAATATATAAGGCTAAAAGGGATTTACCAAAGAAGAACCCCTGTCCGAAGAGAATTAGAATGGCATTGATTCAAGAATAGAGAAGTTCTGACACTCTCAGACGGCATAGAAATAGAAAATCCCAGATTCATGAAGAATATAGAGAAGAGAATAAAGAGACTGCAGAGACAGTTGTCGATAAAACAGAAAGGTCGAAGAACTATGAAAAAACAGAGGATAAAATTTCAGAGGAAATACAGGAAGCTGAGAAACATGCGAGAGGACTTTATTGATAAGGTATTCACAGCAATAGCCAGGCAGTACGATACCATCTTTCCATACCTTCAAACAAAAACTAAAATGGAAGGCAGAAAAATACCGAAAGAACATTATTGAAATAAACAGGTTCTACCTCTCATCGAAAATATGCTCAAGATGCAGGGGCATAAATCATTCTCGGAAAGTCAGATCGCATATATCACTCTGATGTGTGTGGTTTTGTCATGGATAGGGATTACAATTAGTCAGGCCTCCATGGTATATATTTATACAGACAGATTTCTGTCTATGAGTCAGGAAGCTCAGATACTTTAGCTGAGGACTAGCTCACATACCAAAAATTTATATATATGTAACTGATAAATTTAATATGATACAAAATGATAAAAATTAAGCTGTTAATCATATTAACAGTCCTATTATTATTTTTAGTTAATTTTAATAATATTATACTTGCATCTCCTCAACCTTTAAAGACATATACAGCGACATTTACTGAGACAGGTTTGCCTTCAGGAACCAAATGGTTTGTAAATGTTACACAAAACGGATTATTATCCAGTACAACCTCTTCTTATAGTTCTACAACAAGTAGAATAACTGTTAGTAATTTGAATAGCAATAGTAATTATAGCTATAATGTTGAAACTGTCAATAAGAGCTACAAACCGTCCCCCTCCTCAGGATATATTACCCAGACTAATTCAAATATAGCAATAACATTCAGTCTTGTAACATATAATGTGAGTTTCAGCGAGAGCGGACTACCATCAGGAACGAAATGGTACGTGAATCTGACCAACGGGCAGACATATTCATCGACAACAA
>JAGDXR010000042.1:1372-37974 GCA_023261745.1 Thermoplasmata archaeon
ACACAATAACATTTCAGGAACCTAATGGAACGTATGATTACACGGTATCCACAGTCAATAAGAGCTACAAACCATCCCCTTCATCAGGATCGTTTACAGTGAATGGTGTAAGTGTAACCGAAACAATAACATTCAATCTGGCAACATATAATGTGAGTTTCAGTGAGAGCGGACTACCATCGGGAACGAAATGGTACGTGAATCTGACCAACGGGCAGACATATTCATCGACAACAAACACAATAACATTTCAGGAACCTAATGGAACGTATGATTACACGGTATCCACAGTGAATAAAGAATATTCCCCTACTCCATCATCAGGATCTCTTAATGTTAGTGGTAAAAATGTAAATCAGAATGTGGTATTTAATTTAGTAACTTATTATGCAATTTTTACCGAGACAGGATTACCAAGTAATGTTACTTGGTATGTCAACATTTCGAATAATGGAATTTCAGAGCATTCTGATTTAAATAATATTTTAATATCGCTTCCAAATGGAACTTATTATTATAAAATTTCCACCATTAATAAATCATATTATCCTGTTCCATCCGGTGGAAATTTTACAATAAAAGGAAAGAATATATATATAAGCATTAAATTTATATTGAAAACATATAATGTATCTTTTGAAGAAAATAATTTACCAAATGGAACTTTATGGTATTTGAAAATAACAGGCAACGGAATTAACAAAACCTTCAATTCGACTAATCGATACATAAATATTTCACTTCCAAATGGAACATATACCTATATTCCATCATCTAACAATTCTAATTATTCTGCAATTCAGAGAAGCTTTATTATAAATGGATCTTCTCAATTAATCATCATTAATTTTACGTTTGCAACATATGAAGTTGTTTTTTATGTTATTAATTATACTAAAAATGTAAAATGGTACATCAATTTATCAAACAATCAGAGTTTCAACAGTACAGACAACTCATTAATAATTTATGTATACAGGGGGAATTATTATTTTAATGTGTCAGTTTCAAATAAAAATTATTATATTTTACCCAACTATGGAACTTTTACTGTCATTAACAAATCTTTGAAAATAAATCTTGAAATGTATATAAAATATTACAACTTAACTGTAACTGAAACAGGTCTTCCAAATTCCATAAAATGGTATTTCAACATTACAAATTATGCTTTTTTCAATACAACCAATAATGAAATGAAAATAAAGGTTCCTAACGGCACATATTATTACAATATTTCTACAAACGATAAAAATTATAGACCCAGCCAATCTACAGGTATTTTCGTAATAAATGGAAGGAATGATCAAATAAACATATCATTCATCCCTGTAAAATTTCTGATTACATTCAATGCAATAAATTTACCTCCTGGAATCACATGGTATGTCAATATTTCCGGAATTAATTTTTATCATAGCAATAATTCAAGGATTAATTTTTATTTATTTAATGGCACTTATTATTATAATATAAGTTCACAAAATAAATCTTATAAGCCCAATTTTTATTCAGGTATTTTGAATGTAAATGGATCTTCCATATCAATAAATGTTACATTTTTACCTGTTCTGTATTCTGTCAAATTTACGGAATATGGACTTCCACAGGGTCTTGAATGGTATGTATCCATTGGAAATAAGACGATAAAAACATATTCAAATATTGTAGAATTTCAATTATTTAACGGTACTTACAAATATTATATAGATAATATAATAAACATCACTTCATCAGAAAGACTCTTTGCAAACCAATCCAATGGTTATATAAATGTAAACGGTAAAAATATAACTGTTGATGTAATATTCAGGATTCAGTATTATCTGACAATTATCGTATTTCCATCAAATTCCGCAATAACTAATATTTCATCAGAATGGGTAACCATTAATTCAACAATTCATATAGGCATTATTCCAATTAATAAATATAAATTTATAAAATGGGAAGGATATGGGAAAGGAAATTACAGTGGTTATAATCAAAATATCAGTATAAAGATGGAGTCGGCCATCACAGAAAAGGCAATTTTAAATTTGACATATCAAGTAAAAATAATTGAATATGGTTTACCAAACGGTACATACTGGTATGTTTCAATTCAAAACTATACAATTTCAACAAACAATACATTCATCCCTGTTAATCTGATAAACGGTACATATAATTTAATATTCTTTTCCAGTAATAAGGATTTTATAGCAAACAATACAACAATGGAAATAAATGGAAAAAGTGAAAATATATCAGTTTACTTTTATTTATTGAAATTCCCCGTATATGTTGTAGAAAATTTAACAGATCAGAGTGTTTACTGGGGGATTAAAATATCTGGTCCATATATTAATCAAACAATTAAAGGATATAATTCCACATTAATTGCCTATCTGCCAAATGGTACTTTTAATTTATATATAATATCTCCTGAGGGGTATCATGTTTCATCGGAAAAATTGACTGTAAATATATCTGGAGAACCTGTAAAAATATCTGTTTACTTTATAATTAATAAATATTTATTAAATATAACAATTTTTGGTATAAAAAATACAACTAAATGGCAATTATATATTTCTGGTAAAACATTCAATGGACAAAATGTAAACATCTTTTATAATTTCACTGGTTCAACCGCCCAAATTTTAATACCCAACGGTACATACAATATAAAAATAATTTCAAATACATTTTCATTGAATGAATCTAATCTAAATATCAATATTTCAGGAAAAAATTTATCAATAAAAGTAAGTACAAATCAACCTTATTCCATATTTTACATTATTATACCTGTAATTTTAATTTTAATTCTATTATTTATATTATATAGAAAGAGGAAAAAACCTGAAGAAACAAATGAGGAAGAAATTGAAATATATAGAAATGATAATCTTCTCTGAAAACTATGTGCAATTTATGCATATTGATGAGGCATGGAGAATCCCTTGCTAACAAAAATAAAATTGTATGGAGTCTAAAACATGGATTTCCATTAACCGATTTAGGAAGAGAAATGGTTTTAAAAAGAATTCATGAATTGAAGAAATTGAAAATAGATCTCATCGTAACCAGTGAAATAGAGAGGGCGGTTGAAACGGCAAAAATCATATCTTCGAAGATTAATGTTCCTTATAAAATAGATTCAAGGATAAATGAGATAAACTTCACAATATTTTCTGGAAATAGTGAAGATATTGTTCCAAGATATACTTATGAATCTGTGTATATTGAGAACTGGGATGAAATAATGAAAAGATCATTAGATGCAATCAATTCATATGATGGATCCATTCTGTATATCACACATGCATTTATCATAAGAGTTATTCTTTCCTATTTTTTGGATTTAACAGAAAACAATAGTTTTGGGATAAATGTGGGATATGCAACCTTAAGCATAATAAATAATAACAGGATAATTTCCATAGGTGCTGAAAACATCGATTTGAAAAAAATACAATATCATACAATGGTATGACATTTGTAAAATTTTATTAAAATATTGTAAAACATTAGTTTTTCATTAATTTTTTATTTTTTTGTATTTAAATATAACGGAAAAAAATTTCGAAAAGAATATATATAGTTTTTATAATATGGTAACTTGGAGGATTTATTATGAAAAACGCAATATATAAAAAGGGGGTCTTTGCAATATTCGTAGTGTCTTTGATGATACTTTCAGCATTCTTTGTAACATCCCCTGCAATGGCAATAAAACCACAAACAGTAGGAACAGTGACTTTCAATCCATCAAGCGGAGCATTTCCAGGTCAACTAGTCACATATACATGGTCGGGATTACCAAGCAATCTGATTGCACCGGTTTATGTTACTGTATTCATAAATGGAGCACCCTATACAACAACACAGGCATCATATTCAGCAGGAACGATCACAGGTGAATTCACAATGCCGAATGGCCAGCCGGGAACAACATATTCAGTATATTTAGAATATAAGGACAGTGCAGGAAACTATGGGATATCCTCTACTAACAAGGGAAAAATAACTGTAAATCTTTATGCTGCACCTACAGGAGTAGCTGGAACTACATACTATACAGATAATATAATGATGCCAACAACAATAAACGGTATGGTCAATTATACAGGTCAAAAAAATGTTACAGCAATATTCAATACTGGCTCAAACAATCTGAATGTAATAACCAATTCTACATTTAATGCAAGCAAATCAAAAACAACATTATCTTCATTAAACCTGTCTACAATGAATGTGGGCATTCAAACCATTTATGGTGGATTGCAAACATTCAATCAGGTATATAAATATCAGAACATATCAATGAATTCGACTGCATACAATGGAGGGATTTATGGACTTTCACTGCCCGCCTCAAGTATATTCACGACCACTTTTTCTGTAAGTAATGGCAAGATAACATCTATAGTTCTTTTGGCATACATAAATCAAACAGTAAATGGCCAACTGGTGTCATTTGAATTAAATGGTAAATATACGAATACCATTTCCAGCCCTGGGAATTATACAATGCTTGGAACAATCAATGCAATTGAACCAGCAATGTTAAAAAATAACTTCACAGGACAGATGTCTGCAACATATGACATCGTGTCATTTTACCAGGGCACAAGCTATACATATGTTAATTATACTTTGTCAGTCAATCTAAACGGTAATACATATGATAATATTGTAATTCTAAAAGCACAGTATGTCAATACAACAACGGTATATGGAAAATCAACCACAACAACTGTAACATCACAGGATAAATTAAATGTGCAGTCTGGATATGAATTCCAGAGCATATATGTAAGTTTAAGAGATCCCGGAATATTTGGAACATTCATACAGAATTATGTTAATTCAAAATTGATGACTGGTAATCTGTCATTCTCATTCAAAAATTATTCAAAATCAGTACTTTCAGGATCATTTGTATGGAAAGACAACATGACTGGAATAACAATCACATTAAACAATGTAACATTAGCAGGATATCTATATCTGAATATAACAACAAACAATTATTCACCGGGAGTAGATTACATCAGCCCTGCAGTATGGAATTACACTAGTTTAACCACCGTTTATTTGATTAACAAAACAACAGGAATCAACATATCAGGTAAAAATTCATTCACGACACAGTTCAGTACACCTGTTCTGACAGGCGGACAGACCAAGAATGTTTATCAGAACAATACTGAGGTTACAATCAATACGAACTTCTATGATAAGATTGGATATCCATATTTAGTATCTGCAACTGTTCCATATACACAGATTGAATTAATATATAATAATGAAATTGCATATGTGAGCCAGAATTTCTCCCTAGTTACAAATCCATACAATCTTACAGTTTCAAACCATAATAATAATACCCTGTATACAAACATTAAAGGATTCAACATAACACTAAATAATAATGCAGGTAATTTGTGGATCAATGTAACGAATGAGAATGATACGCTGTACGGATTCAGCAGTAATGGGGACATCAGTTATTATCTGACAATCAAGGGATCAGTATCCTCAACTTATGTTAGTGAAATATATAATGCAAATTATACACCATCAAAAGTAACACAAAATATAATTAACAAATATGCGGGAAGTTCTACATTATCGTTATCACAGAATTTAACAGTAACCTTTACAATAACTGATATTTATGGATCCATATCTTACGGGTTTATAAAATCTGGATCATTAAGTGTAGCTTATCCTGCATACAGTGGATCAATCACAATAAACGGTATGGGAACCTCCAGCATTTCTTCATTGGCATTTTCTGCAGCAAGCAGCAAATCTTCAATAGGTGTAATAACATCTACCTCAGGGTTTAAGAATTCAACAGTTTTAGGATATTACAATACCACATTCAAGGTTGTTAAAGTGATTCCTGCATTGTTTGGATTATCAACAATGAATGGTATGGCGGTTTTGTGGGCGAATACAACAATCAAAAATGCAACACATTCAATAAAACTGGATCCATTATTCAAGGGTATGCAGAATGATACGATAATACTGACAATATATTCGTTGAAACCATATTACAATCTAACAAGTTCCGTAAACTCTAATTCGCAGTACCTGAATATCACAGGTATTGGATATTCTGGATATATTCAGAACGTTATGATTTCAGGGACAGTTACGATAACTGATATGTATTATGCAATATCAAATAACTATACATATACGGGATATGTAAAGGAAATACCATTCTTAAATACAAAAACGCTGACTGTTAATACGTATTTCAATTATACATCAGGGGCGATTCCAACTACAACAAATGTATCAAGTTCGAATATTACAGCTATTATAGCTTCGCCCATGGTTAATCTGACACTTACACCTGAATATAACATTTATCTGCAGATAAACATAACAGATCTGTATAATAACTACTACAATTCCTTCGGGATATATGATGGGATGATGGTGTCAACATATAAAGGTCTGTTTAACTATGGTAATCTTTCAAAGATGACATTAACAGGAACATCGGCAGGACAAGTAATAATTGAAGCGTCTGTAATGGAATCACAGTTGTTCATTTCTGGAACTTATGGTAATATAACATTTACCACAAATGGAGTAGACGTATATAATGCAGGTCCTATCCCGATTTCAGGTATAACAACAGTAACAAACGGATTCGGCAGCGGTACAGTTTCCGGAGAATTAATGATTACCGATTTCATGCCATATATTTATTCAAATGGTGAGTATCTAAGCTCATTTAACGTTACAGGAATGTTATATGTACAGGGATTCTACGCAAATAACACGGCATTTGGCATGACAATTATGTTGAATCAGACAGTGGTTATGCAAAACTATTATATGTCAACGACGACACAATCAACTGTGAATTATGTATATAATGGGACATATGCTATGGATAATATGGGAATATCACCAAGCTATTCATATGCATTATTGCAGGGTTCTGGAGCATTGGTAATATCAATATCTAACAACACAATTGCCGAAATTGCAACACAGACAGGTCAGATAGTTAATATCAGCCTTAAACAGCTCAATGCCAAGATTGAAGGAGTCTGGACAACTGAGAATAATACATATGCAGAAATTAATACAGATTATGGAAACATGATAGCTGCTCTGAATTCACTTAATGCAACAATACAGAATGTAAATAAAAATGGAATCGCAACCATTGAAACCAGCCTTGGAACAATACAGACAAGCATTAACAATCTTAATTCAAAGATCATTGCATTGAATGGAACTGTAGCCACGATTTCAACATCTATCGGAACAATACAGACAAACATTAACAACCTTGGAACAACGATAAATACGATAAATGGCAACGTTAACAATTTAGTTGGCGCATCTGTAACAATTGAAACCATGCTTGGAAATATCACCGGGCATGTAATTGCAATACAGAACGGAACAGCAAAAATCGCAACAAACATGGGAGAGGTTACAGTAGCAATGCAGAATGTATCTTCAAATATGAAACAGGTTGGAACAGGCGTCAATGACGTGATGATATGGAACATCATAGTAATGATTCTGGTACTGGTAACACTTGTGTTTGTACTGATTGTGATCCTTCAGGTAAACAGAATAGCAAAGAAACAGTCCCAGCATACAACAGAAGAAGGCAACCAGTAAAACTCTTTTAAATTTTTATCCTTTTTATTTTTATTGTTTCTATGAATAATATATTCTAAATAAAAATATGGCATTGAAAAAATTTAAGATATGTAATTTCATAATATTAGTTAGGAGGGTATAAAATGGCAAAACCTCAAATAAAAAAGTATTTAGCGATATTGGTAGTATCTCTTTTTCTGGTCTCGGCATTTGCAGTGATATCGTCTGCCGCAACTAACAATAAGTATTATAC
Source organism: Thermoplasmata archaeon (assembly GCA_023261745.1). GTDB lineage: Archaea > Thermoplasmatota > Thermoplasmata > Thermoplasmatales > ARK-15 > JAGDXR01. The sequence continues at coordinate 9,264 of JAGDXR010000042.1, forward strand.
GGTGGAAAATCAGGCAGTTAAGGGATATCACTTTGTTTCAGAAATGCAATCTAGCAGCTATGTTACAGGTGAAATATACATACCTTTAAAGAATGCTGATTTATTAAGTTTCTATGTACAGCAGGTATCCGATCCAAATTCCCCAATGTATGAGCATTATCTAAAAGCTTCACAAATAGAAAATCTCTTTGAAAATAAAGCATTGTTTGATTCAACTCTCAATTATCTAAAAAGTAACAATATACAAATAGTAGGAACAGCAATGAATTCAATCATTATTTTCAGGGCAACAACTGCTCAGGTAAAAAATGATCTTGGTATGAATATCGGGATTTATTCAAATGGATCGAGTAAATATTATTATTCATATGGAACACCTAAAATCCCGAATGTAATGATATTTGCATCCAATATATCATCTCTTCTTTTCAATAAGCCATCAACATTCGTTTCTTCACAGGATGTAAAGGAAATGAAAAACAGGTTTATGCAGGTAAATCCAGTATTTTCCATAGAACCATATTACACAACCTGGTTGCAGAATGTATATAATGCCACAGGATTATATTCCAAAGGATATATGGGTCAGGGACAGACAATAGGAATTCTTGATTTTGCCGGAGATCCGTATGTTCAGCAGGCTCTTGAAGAATATGACATGATGTATGGATTACCAAATCCACCGAATTTTAACATAGTTCCAATAGGCCCATACAACCCTATGGTTGGCGTCATAACAGGATGGCAGGGAGAAATTGAGATGGATGTAGAGGCATCACATACAATGGCACCAATGGCCAACATAACGTTATTCATTGCAAATTATGATTTAAATCTTGGGCCAGTAATAGCATTCATTGATCAATATGCCATGAACCATACTGTTGATTCATTATCCCAGAGTTTTGGAATTTCAGAATCATATTTTGCCAATTTTCCAGGCCCAGCTGTAGTATATAATTTACAGATGCCTGATATATATTATGAAATCGGATCAATTATGGGAATTACATTTTCTGCTTCAACCGGTGATACTGGAGGATCCGGAGACGGAGCGGGACCTCTGGGTGCAACTGAATATCCCTCTATATCTCCGTATGTCACGGCAATTGGTGGATCAACCGTATTTGTAACCGTAAATTCATCATTTGGAGTTACAGGTTATGAGAATACTGCCTGGTCAGGTTATGGATTTGTTGCTCCTCATGTGAATTATGGAGGAGGTACCGGAGGAATATCATCTTTAGAGGCAAGACCCTGGTATCAGAAGAATATGAATACAAATACAATAAGTCCTTTACCGGTGGGATATACAAATGGTAGAATGGTTCCTGATATTTCATTAGAAGCAAATGTATTCCCAGGAATGGTCTTTGTGTTCTGGTATAATGGTGCATTTATACCATCGATTTCTGGAGGTACCAGTGAGGCCAGTCCACTGTTTGCTGGGTTGATTGTACTGGCATCCCAATATACAGAGTCAATGCATATGGGAAGAGGCATGGGTCTGGTTAACCCACTGATATACAAATTTGGATTGAACAGCACGATATTTAAGAAAGTATTCGAGCCCATGCAATTTGGATATACAATACCATGGTTTGTTACAGGTGGATATAACCTGGCAACCGGTTTTGGTTCAATCAACATTGGAATGTTTGCTCATTATGCTTCTAAAGTTTATTCAAGTATGGCAAACCCATTGACAATAAATGCAACGATATTAAATCCAACAAATACCACAGGAATGAACGAATTTATAGGAGGGTATAATATCAAAATTGCTGCAGATATAACCTTCAACAACATAAATGTAACAACTGGATCATTCTATGCATATATAGAGGACATATACAGTAATTATAATCCAGTAAAACTCATTTACAATTCAACTTTAAAAGAATGGCTTGGGGAAATTACCGTACCTAAAAATGCAGGTGGAATGGGTTATCTCATAATCAATGGTACATACATGAATTATTCTACATCAGAATTCATGCAGGAATTCTTTGGTTACATCATATATTTCCTCTATCCAGCAGATTCACCTTACATGATGTCAGTATCACAGATTCCAGCACTGGTATATTATCTGAATGGAACGTTAGTTAACAATAAAACAATCTATTACTCAGTATTGATGTATTCGATATTCAACAATACTTACTTTAATGTTTACAATGGCTATTCAGTAATAACCAATGGTTCAGTATATTATGACATTTATGATCCAAGTCTATCCAGTATTAATGGAGTAGGAATTCTGGAGACGATGGGTGGCATGGGAATGTTTCCATTCTTCAATGGTGATGATCTCCAGGGTTCTCTCATACTTTCACCTGAAGTTATAGAACCTTCTACGGTAACACCTGGTTCCGACATATTTGTGGAGGGTACAGTATTACCTCCTATGAATCTATATTATATGGATCCTATGGCTTATGCAGATTCTTATTATTTCTCTTCAATAGAATTTTCACTTGTTTCATTTACAGGTAAAGTATACAGCAGCATAGTTCTTCCAGCAAATACATTAGGACAGCTTTCAGTTCCAGTAAATGTAGCACCGGGTTACTATGTGGTTGAAATAAACAGCTCTTATAATTCTTATTCTCTTGGTACGTGGATAAATGGATCGTTCTTTGGTGAAATTTATGTGGCTCCGGAAAACCTCACACCTCAGCTTTCAATTTCACCAAGTGTAGTTTACGAAGGTCAGAGTCCATTGATCACCGCAAGCATATATGCAGGAAAAACGCCAGTCGAATTTGGAATGTTCTCCCTGACGATCTATCCGGAATCTCTAAACTATACCTATTATACAATAACAAACGTTGAAAACATCCCACTCTATTTCGACACTGATTACAACATATGGATTGCACCCCCAGTGTATACCACGATGCCATCTGAATCTTCATCAAACGTTCTTTCAGCAATATTGAATGGTCCGTATTACTGGCCTGGCAAATATTTTGTACTTCCACAGGGGATATCAGTGAATGGTATACCCACACCACCCACACAGCAGTTTGCATCATCTCTCATATTGCTGCAGGGTCCTGAACTGATGATCACCTCACCATCGAATTCAAATGCTCCTATTTACAATTCTTCAACGGTGACAATATCCGGATTAACCACAGGAAGTTTAGTGCAGGTTAACTATCCGGGTGGGGTCATGAATGCTACTCCTGTAAATGGAACATTTACAGTATCCATACCGCTTCAGAATGGTGAAAATCTCATTGAAGTAACTGCATATGATACAAATGGATATTCAAATACGCAGTATGTATCAGTACTTTATTTACCGCAGATAATGAAAATTGAAACGCAGATGCAAAAGATAAATGAAAGCCTGAATTACATAAATCAGGAGATGCATGTAGCCGGAGCAAATATGAATGCACTGAAACAGAATTTAACGAATCTTGCAAATAATCTCACAACCCTGGCAAATGATGTTAGCATACTCAACCAGACATATGCGGGAAAACTGACACAGTTGGCGCAGGGATTGCAGACACTCGCAGGCAAATTAAATGAAACAAAGAGCGCAATTGAAACCGTAGCCTCAAAGGCAAATGGAGGAGTAAATACATCCGTTGATATTGGAATAGTAGCATTGATATTTGCACTGATAGCTATTGCCATATCTGCACTGAATATGTTCAGAAAGAAGGGTGGAAATAACAAACAAAATTCTTAAATTTTTTATAATTTTTATTTTTATTATTTTTAAATTGAATAGGATTAAATAACCGAATTTCAATCTTAATTTTGGTGAGATCTATGCCCAACAAGAAGAAAGGAAAGAAAAAGGATATTGAAGAAGAGATTGAAGAGTATAATGATTATGATGATCTGGATCTGGATGATTTCCAGGATATTGATGAAGATTTAGATTTAGAAGAGGAGGAAGACGAAGAAGAGGAAGAGGAAAACGAAAAAGATGAAGAAAAATAATAAAACTTTTAAAGTTTATTAATTATTTATCAAATTTAAGGCTCAATTCTTTTTCTGTCTCTTGGGAACAGTGTTACCTCCCTTATATTTTTTGAATCTGTCAATATCATGGTTAACCTTTCAAGCCCTATAGCCCATCCGGCATGTGGAGGCATACCGTATCTGAATGCATCAAGATAAAATCTAAAATTTTCCGGATTCAGCCCCTTTTTTACCATATTTTCCTTGAGGGAAGAATATATATGATTTCTCTGTGCTCCGGATGTTATTTCTCTTTCTCCAAACATTAAATCGAAAGCCTTCCCGTATTTTGGATCATCATCATAAGGCATGACATAAAAGGCTCTTGTTTCCATAGGCCATCTGGTAATGAAATAAAATCCTGTATATTTTTTCCCGATAACATTGAGTGCTTCGGATGAAAAATCTTCACCGAATTTCATATTGATTCCCTGTGAGTTGACATAATTCAGAAGATCATCATATTTTAACCTGGGAAAGGGTAATTCGGGAATTTCAATATCTAGATTAAGTGTTTTAAGATCATTGATATTGTTTTCTTTAACATATTTTAGAGAATAAAACACAACATTTTCAAGAAGATTCATTACATCCTCTTCATCCGCAAAGCTCATTTCAATATCAACACTTACAAATTCATTGAGGTGTCTGGAGGTATTGTGTTCCTCTGCCCTGAAGGCTGGGGCAATTTCATAAACCCTTTCAAAACCTGCCGACATCATTATCTGTTTGTATAATTGTGGGCTCTGAACAAGATATGCATCCTTTTCAAAATATTTTAACCTGAACAGTTCAGTTCCGCCTTCAGTTGCCGTAGCTATTATTTTTGGGGTATGTATTTCTATAAAACCTTCATCCTCAAGTTTTCTCCTTATGCTTTTTCCAATGTTAGATTCTATTTTGAATACGGACAGTATTTCCGGTCTTCTGAGATCCATGAATCGTACATCAAGCCTTGTTTCAAGGTCCACTGAAACTCTGTCAATGACTCCCATTGGAAGGGGTGTTTCAGCAACTGAAAGTATTTCCACGTTATCGGGTATGACTTCAGCACCCAATTTACTTTGTGTATTTTTATTGATTTTTCCTTTGACGCATATAACACTCTCCCTGTTAAGGCCGGTAATTTCCCTGAATTTTTCATTTCCAATGGAATTTTTCATAACTGTTATCTGTGCAACACCTTCCCTGTCCCTCAGAATTAAGAATGCTATATTTCCCAGTTTTCTGATTTCTTGCACCCAGCCACACAGAATCACATCAGAAGCATCAGGTAAATTATATATTTCAGAGGTATAATTTTTCCTTCCCATGTATGAATAAAAAGAATATTTAATAAAATACTTTCCGATTACATATCATGAGGGTTCTGATACCCGGAAGATTCCAGCCATTTCATCTGGGACATCTCCATCTTGTTGAACACGCATTCAGGGAGAATGATGATATAATAATACTGATAGAAAATGCCGATGAATCATTTACATTCAACAATCCCATGACTTCGGGTGAAAGAATTGAGATGGTGCGTGAAGTTCTTCTGAAGAATTTTAAAAATGAATTTCACAGGTTGATGATCTTTCCCATGGTAAATATAAAAAACAATGCTGAATGGGTATACCATTTAAAAACGATGATTCCCTCATTTGACTTATGTTATTCCAACAATCCCTTAGTAAAAATTCTGATGGAAAATGCAGGAATCAATGTTATGGGTGTAAATTTAAAGGAAAGGGAAAAATTTTCCGGAAGAGAAATAAGGAGAAGGATATCTTTGAAAATGGACTGGGAGAGCCTTGTTCCCGGAGAAGTATACAGATATATTATTTCAAGAAAAATAGATGAAAGGATCAGAAGACTGGTGACTGAAAATGATAATATCGTTCATGGGTAAGGGGGGTACGGGAAAAACTTCAATATCCGTTGCATATTCTTTATATTTAAAAGAACAGGGCAAAGACGTAGCCCTGCTGAGCATTGATGATCAGCCTACCATATCATATTTTGGGAAAAATTTTCCTTTCAGTATATATGAATATTCATATGAAAAATGTGCCATGGAATGGAAAGAAAAATATGGAAAGGATGTATATAATATCATATCATCAATATTCGATGTTGATGAAAGCATAATAGACCATATTTCATATGCTCCCGGTATAGCAGATGAATTCATTTTCTCAAAAATTCTGGACATAGAAAAATATCATGATATTATTGTAATGGATACGGCCGCGATGTCATCCACATTTCATCTCCTCAGACTCCAGAGTGAATTTTATGATCATCTGAATAGGGACGTTAAGTACATTATTTCAATAATGGATAAATTAAAGATAAAGGACAGGAAAATTCTGGATATTATAGAGGAATGGAAAAAATTGTCCCGGGATGTATGGAAAAAGATAAGGGAATCAAGCATATATCTGGTGACAACGGATGAGGATATACCATATCAATATACAAAAAACCTTGAAAAACAGATATCAAGATTCGAAATATATATTAGGGGAACAATCATAAATAGGTACAGGGGTAATTACAATGGCATTCTCCAGATACCTGAATTCAGAGAAAATGTTTTAGAGAACATTTATGAATATTTTTTATCATTGAATTTAAAAAAAGGAGAAATGGGGAAAAATATTTTATTATTATAAATATAATAAGAATGGAGGTTTCAGGTCATGAGAATCGATCTTGAAAATTACGGTAAAGATGAATCATATGAAATTAGGTTGCAGATATCCCTGATAAAGAATGCTGAAGGAATGCTTCCATATTATGAAGAAAAAAGGGATAAATTTGAAGAATATATACACGAAAGAATAAAAAAGATAAAGGAAATTTTAAATGTAGAACATGCTGAGGTTTTTGAAAATGGAAGGATAATATTCAAATTTTGATTTTTTGAGAAAATTGGGAAATATTTATTTTTTTTAATTCCATTACCAATGCAATGGATGATATAGCCTCAAAATACTTTAATTGCAGTGACAGGGAAAGGGCGGTATTTGAAGCGGGAATCAAACTTGGCACGATATATCATCAGTTTATTGGAACACCATTGAACGTATCGAGTCTGGACACGTTAGAAAAAGCAATAGAGGAAAGCATAAAAGTACAGCCATTTGTTTATGATGTTAAAGTAAGAATAAAAAGGGAAATGATTAAAAAGAAGAAGGGAATATATAAATATCAGACTTTGACAGGGGAAATGCTTGATATAGAATTGAAAATAAAATATAACAATATAATTGCAGCATGCAGGATGGAATATATAAAAGAAATGAAATATCCATTAATGTATGTTGAAGAAATAAAAGAGGAATGAAAATGTATATAAAGATTGGGATTTCAGGAGTTCCAGGTTCGGGGAAGACAACCGTTGTAAAAAAGGTAATTGAATTATTGAAGGAAGAATATACACTTGGTGGTATCATAACGGATGAGATAAGGGGGGATGAAAGGGAAGGTTTCATGCTCATTGATGTATCGACATTGGAAACTGCAGTACTGGCATCAAAGAACATACAGTCCAGATACAGGGTGGGGAAATATGGTGTTGACATAAGGGTTCTTGATGATCTTGGAGTGAAGGCCCTGGATGAGGCAATGAACAAGGATATAATCGTAATAGATGAGATTGGCAAAATGGAGATGGAATCAAAAAAATTTGTTGAGAGGGTCAGGGAAATACTTCACATGGAAAAAAATCTCATCATGACACTGAACAAAAAGAGCAGGAATCCTCTTCTTCAGGAGATCAGGAGAATGGACGACATAAGGTTTCTTGAGGTCACGGTTGTAAACAGGAATGTAATGCCATACAAAATTGTGGATATGATAAAGAATGAACTGAACAGGAAATGATTGTAAGGGAAGGTCTTGTGGAGATTGAAATCGAAAGGATATCCACATACAGGGGTCCGGGGCAGTCTGAAGCTGGATACTATTCTCTTCCCATGGCGTTAACAAGGGATTTCACAATTCTTGTTTTAAAGCAAAATTTCAGGGAAAATTTTACAGCACTTGACATGCTTGGAGGCACGGGTATCAGGGGATTCAGAATAGAGAAAGAAGCCAATGGAAAAGTATTCATAAATGACGTAAATAAAAAAAATATTGAAATAATTAAAAAAAACAGGGACATGGTCGGATCAGATGCCACAATCCTGAATTATGATGCATCCAAATGTATGCCTGGATTTTATGATTACATAGACATAGATCCATATGGTAGCCCTATCCCGTTCATAGATGTATCACTGAAATCAATAAAGAACAATGGGATCATAGGAATAACATCGACAGATAATGCAAACCTTGCAGGTACAAATCCCGGTACATGTTTAAGAAAATATCATTCTATTCCCATAAGAAATGTTTACAAGCATGAAATCGGTACGAGGATACTGATAAAATATTTCATAGAAAGGGCAGCGGAATACGATTTTTATTCTTATCCTATTCTCTCCATTTTTGGAGGATATTATTACAGGATATTTTTTAGATTAAAGAAATCCAGAACCATGGCGAGGAAAAATCTTGACTACATAATGAAAATGGATCTCCTGAATTCATTCAATTCGTACGGACCGGTATGGTACGGAAACCTGCATGATCCTGATACGGTAAAATCCATAAATATTCCGTATTATTTTCAGAACAAGGAAAAGATTGAAAATCTCCTTAAAATAATGCAGAATGAAAACATATTTCTTTTCTATGATATGGAAGAAATTTCAAAAAAGTTGAAAATAGACATGTTGGGGATAGAAAAGACAATAAATTTAATTGAAAGATACAATGGGAAAGCTTCAAGGACACAGTTCAGTTTTACAGGTATAAAAACAAAGATTACTTTTAAAAAATTAAAGGAAATAATAATGAAAAATTTATAAAGAATAAGTTTTTTATGTAACCATAAGAGGTGATATATGTTATGCAGCCTTCACAGATGGCTTATGATAGGGCAATTACAGTATTTTCTCCTGAGGGAAGACTTTATCAGGTTGAGTATGCAAGGGAAGCAGTTAAAATGGGTTCAACTACAATAGGTATCAAGTTCAAGGATGGTGTGATTCTTGTTATAGATAAAAAGGTAAGGAGCAGGTTAATTGAACCGAAATCGATTGAGAAGATTTACGTTATTGATGATCACATAGGTGCGGCCTCTTCGGGCCTTATGGCCGATGCAAGGACTCTTGTTGACTTTGCAAGGATAAATGCACAGATTGAAAAGATAACTTACGGTGAAAAGACAAGTCTTGAATCACTCGTTAAAAAGATAAGCGATTACATTCAGCAGTATACACAGTATGGGGGAGTAAGGCCCTTTGGTACATCACTGCTCATAGGCGGTATAGATGACAATGAGATTGGACTTTATGAAACTGAGCCAAGCGGTGCATATACTGGATACAAGGCAACATGCATTGGAAGGGGCAGGGAAACGGTAATATCATTATTTGAAAAGGAATATCAGGACAATCTTGACATGGAAGGTGCAATAATGCTTGCCCTGAAAGGCATAAAATCTGTACTTGAAGAACCCAACCAGCCCCTAGTTGTTGAAATTGGAATGATCAAGCGTGGTGAAAGTTTCAGGATTTTATCACAAGAAGAGATTGATGAATACATAAAAAAGTTCAATTCCGTGAATAAATGAGGGTCTTATATGGTAAGGCTGGAGGATGCTGTAGTAGCCAGGTATGAATATAAGGGGCATCATTTTGAAATACTCATAGATCCGAATATCATAGATGCAGTTAAGGATGGTAAAATAAAGAACATTGTTGATTACATGGTAATAGATCAGGTTTTTAAAGATGCAAGGAAAGGAGACAAGATTGGTGAAGAGGTTCTCAAGGATGTTTTTGGCACAACTGATATAAATGAGATTGCGAGGACCATAATTTCTAAGGGACAGGTACAGCTTACCACGGAACAGAGAAGAAAGATGCTTGAGGATAAAAAGAAGCAGATAGTTTCGGAAATAGCCAAGAATGCAATAAATCCACAGACCAATACTCCGCATCCTCCTCAAAGGATTGAAAAGGCGATTGAAGAAGCAAAGGTGCATATAGATCCTTTTAAAAGTGTCCAGGAACAGATCCCGGGTGTAATCAAAGCTATAAGCAGATTAATACCCATCAAGATTGAAAAATTGAAGATAGAGATAAAGGTAAGCGGTGAAGCATACGGAAAAATATATCAGGACATAATTCGAATGGGAAATCTTGTAAGGGAGGAATGGCTGGACAACGGAAGCTGGGTTGGAGTTGTTGAAATCCCGGCAGGCATGCAGACTGAATTTTTTGACATGCTGAATAAAAAACTCCATGGAAATCTGGAAAGCAGGATTCTAAAAGGGTGAAAAATATGGAAAACAGCAATATTCGAGAGATAGTATTGCCTGGTGATATGGTTGACCTTCAGGGCAACAAACCGGGCACTGGAATTTATATGGAAGATGGAAAGGCGTATTCTGAAATACTTGGTGTAAAGACGGTAAGGTCAGGTTATGTGAATATAATTCCCCTAACGGGGAGGTATCATCCACAGAAAGGAGACAAGGTCATAGGAAAGGTAATTGATGTTCTTCCATCGAACTGGGTTCTGGACATCAATGCGCCCTATCTGGCACCCCTTCATGTTAATGAGACGTCATGGAAGATTGACTTCGGTGATACGGGAAAGTTCCTTAACATAGGGGATACTGTTCTGGCCAAGATAATGAGCGTAAATGAAGTCAAGCAGGTATGGCTGACCATGAAGGAGCAGGGTCTGAGGAAACTTGAGGGTGGACACATCATATCAGTATCCCCGACCAAGGTTCCAAGGATCATAGGAAAGGAGGGGTCCATGATAAAAATGTTGAAGGAGACAACAAACACAAAGATATACATCGGACAGAACGGAGTTATATGGATTGACGGTGAAACAGATAACATTCTTAAGGTTGTTGGCGCAATAAGGATGATCGAAAGGGAAGCCCATACAATTGGGTTAACCGACAGGATAAAGGAATATCTCAATAAAAGTTAAAGGTGGTATAAAATGTCTGGTATGAAGAGTGATGTGAAACTTATTGATGAATCTGGAAAGAGGATTGACGGAAGACTTTTTAATGAAATGAGGCCAATAAAGATTGAAGCAGGAATACTCGAAAGAGCGGATGGGTCGGCGTACATAGAATGGGGTAATAATAAAATAATTGCTGCTGTATTTGGGCCAAGGGAAATATATCCCAAGCACATTCAGGATCCGAGCAAGGCCGTCCTGAGAGCGAGGTATAACATGGCAGCATTCAGTGTAGATGAAAGGAAAAAGCCCGGACCGGACAGGAGGTCTGTGGAACTATCTCTGGTCATTTCAAATGCGCTGAGTTCAGTTGTATTTCTTGAGCAGTATCCAAGGACTGCCATAGATGTGTTCATTGAAGTTCTTCAGGCGGATGCCGGGACAAGGATAGCTGGTTTGACCGCTGCGTCAGTTGCACTGGCCGATGCCGGAATACCCATGAAGGACCTCATTGCCGGTTGTGCAGTAGGAAAAGTTGAAAACACGATCGTTCTTGATCTTAACAAGGATGAGGATAATTATGGTCAGGCCGATATGCCCGTGGCAATAATACCAAGGACAAAGGAGATAGTTCTTTTCCAGATGGATGGGGACATGGATTATCAGGAAATAAAAAATGGACTTAACATGGCACTTGATGCATCAATGAAGGTATATGAGATTGAAAAGGAAGCACTGAAGAATAAATACATAAAGCTTGCGGGAGGCGATTCAGATGAGTAAGTTTACCGAGAATGTGGTTTCTGAAATCACAAAGGATTATATTAAAAAGCTTTTAGAAAAGGGCACAAGGCTCGATGGCAGGACGGCGGATGAATACAGAAAAATTGAAGTTCAGAGAAATTTCATACCAAGAGCTGATGGTTCAGCACTCGTAAAAATTGGAAAAACTCAGGTTCTTGTAGGTGTAAAGGTTGAAAAGGGGCCACCGTTTCCAGACACACCGAATCTTGGAATACTGGCAACCAATGCCGAACTTGTTCCACTGGCCAGTCCAACATTTGAACCGGGTCCACCGGGAGAGGAGGCCATAGAACTGGCAAGGGTTGTTGACAGGGGGATAAGGGAAGGAAAGGTAATAGATCTGGAAAAACTCGTAATAAAGGAAAACGAACTCGTATGGGTTGTATTTGCGGATATTCATGTATTGGATTATGATGGAAACCTGTTTGACGCATCATCTCTTGCAACCATGATAGCATTGCTTAATACAAAGGTTCCTGCCAAAAGGAATGATCTGGGTGAAGATTTCAACCTGCCCATAAATCACATAGCCGTAGCAAATACATTCGTAAAGATTGGAGACAATATTGTTGTTGATCCAAATCTTGATGAGGAGAACATTGCAACGGCAAGGATAACAGTATCAACGACCGAAGATGGCAAAGTGCACGCAATACAGAAAGGCCTTGAAGGATCATTTACATATGAGGAAATACTGAATACAATAGATTCAGCAAAGAGGATAGGAAAAGATATAAGGGAGAACATCATATCTGGGGTGGATTGATATGTCTAGGAGGACAAAGAAGGTTGGCATTGCCGGGAGATTCGGGCCCAGGTATGGAGTTGCCCCCAAAAAGCAGTGGAAGGACATCATGGAACTGAGAATTCAGTATTATGAATGTCCCAGCTGTGGGCACAGGACATTGAGAAGGGTCAGCACATCCATCTGGGAATGCAGGAGATGCGGGTATACCTTTGCCGGAGGAGCTTACATTCCTTTTGTAAAGAAAGAAATATCAAAGGAGGGGGAAAATGTCAAACTTTAGATGTGCCATATGTGGCAGAATACATGAAGGAGAACTCACTCCACAGAACCTTGTCTGTGAGTGTGGTTCAACAATATTTTACAAGGAGAGACCGAATACAAAGGTAACATTTTCATCTGATTAAATATTTTATTCTTTATAGAAAGCAAATACCAAAAAAATTTTTATTAACCGTGCAATCTCAGGTTACATTATAAATGGGGAATGGTGAAAGTCTGTATGCGCATACAAATGGATGAAAGTGCAAGAAAGGCCTTGTTATTATCGGTGGTACTGGCAGTTATAGTTATCCTGGGATTTTTCCTCAGGACGTATTATGTGCTTGGTGTTTCCGTACAGAGTAATTTTGGTGTGTCAGGCGGTTCAGACAGTTTTTACCATGAAAGGGTAATACAATATATTGTATCCACAGGCCATCAGCTCATAAGGGATCCTTTATTAAACTATCCGGTTGGGGCCAACGATCCCAGACCTCCATTTTTTGAATGGTCTGTGGTTTCAATGGCATACATGTATTTACCATTCGTAAAGGGTATGGGGGATGCTCTTGGATATTCCCTGATTTTAATTTCCGCAATATTTGGTGGTCTCATAGCAATACCGACATACCTTATGGGTGCAGAGGCGTTTAATAAGAGAGTTGGCATGATATCTGCATTGCTCATAGCAACAAGCGCATCCAACATGATGAGGAGTATGGCATCATGGGGAGGATATGATGTTACAATCCTGTTTTTTGCAATGTGGGCATGGTATTTCTTCCTCAAGGCAGTAAAAACGGTTAAATATGACGTCTGGGTGGAAAATTATTTTGACCGGAAATCGTTGTTGAGGGGAATAAGGGCTTACTTTTCAAACAACGAAAGGTCACTTCTATATTCTGCTCTTGCTGGCATAAGTTTTGGGACAATCGTTCTTATGTGGCAGGGTTTTGCATATGTTGAGGTAATCATACTGCTCTATGTTGTTTTTCAGGTTCTGTATAACAGAATAAGAAACACGTCATCATTCCATCTTTTCTGGATAACAGTCTTTCTTGGTTTATTTGCATATCCCCTGGCCATACCATTCTATTATGTTGATGTTACCAATATATTCACAAATACATATTTCAGCACACCTCTGTATATCTGGCTTTTCGTTCTGATTTTTATTTCAATTGTTGAAATAACTGACAGGATACCATGGACATTGACATTCACAATAATAATATTATTCATAGCAGGAGTTCTTCTTGCCGGAATATTATTTTTCCCGAGTATAATGAGGTATGTTTATACAGGAGAAGGTTATTTTGTCAAAACACCAATATATGCAACCATTGCAGAAGCCCAATCACCCACCATGGGAGAAGTTGTCATGAGTGTTGGAGTTGGGGTATTCTTCCTGTGGGTAGCCGGCCTGATTTTCATGATATGGGAGATGAGAAAGAAAAGGGCAGAATATTACATATATTTCATAATATTCTCACTGATTTCCGTTTACATGGCATTTGCAGCGGCCAGGTTCATATATGAAGCCTCACCTGCATTTATAATTCCGGCGGCATACATGCTTGATAAGATAGTTGAAAGGTTGAAAATATATGAAATGGCTTCAAGCATTAAGGAACTCTCATTTTCATGGAGAACACTTTTAAGGAGAGGCATAAAATGGGGAAAGGTTTCAGCCATAATACTGATTGCATTTCTTGTCATTCTGCCCAACATGTGGGCTGCTGTGGATTCGGCAATACCGTTCAATACCAAGGCTCAATATGATCAACAGGTATACAATATGATGCCATCATTCTTGAGGCCACAGAATTACACTCCACCATATTATTTGGGGGCATATGGCGTGGAAATAGATAACAATCAGACTGATCCCTGGGTAATGGCACTGCAATGGTTTTCACAGCAGGACACTAACTATCCTCCAGCACAGAGGCCAGGTTTCATATCATGGTGGGATTACGGTTTTCAGGAAATAGAGCAGGGTCAACATCCTACCGTGGCAGACAACTTCCAGTATGGTTATCAGATAGCAGGTCAGGCACTGATGGCACAGAATGAATCCCAGGAAATATCGTTTTACATTGCAAGATTGCTGGATGCAACGCTATTCAACAGTACTTACGGATCTGGGGTACAGCATATACTAAATGAATATCTCGGTGAAAATGAAACCGGAAAAATAATCCAGTATTATACGGTTTTGATGAAAAATCCAGAGCCTTATATAAAAGAAATAATATCAAATCCGAAATATTACGGTAATTTTTCAGCAAATCTATCCAATGTAAATGCAAAATATGTAATGATAATGGGAGACCTTTCTAACAAATATAATGAAAACACATTAATCAATCTATATGTATCTTTGGAGAGGTATACCGGTCTGGGAATAGATTATTTTGCAACGGATTACAGGCTGTTTCCATTATCCGGTATGGATACCGGTATATTTTATGCTCCTGCATATCTCTCTGGCAGGGTGACGGAAAACATCAATGGAGAATTCATACCGGTTGACTTTTACAATATTGTAGCCGTCGATGTGAACGGGAATATGTATCCCCTTAACCAGATTCCCGCCAATGCTCAGATAGTAAATTATGAAATTCAATACAAGCCAATGTTCTTCAATACAATGCTATACAGGGCATATGTAGGATATTCAGGAATCAATCTGGGGATGGGCCCACAGATACCAGGACTGTCATCAAATATGTCATATTATCCTGTAATGCCGGCATGGAATTTAACGCACTTTGAAGTCGTTTATTCAATGGCTTTCTGGAACCCTTATAAGGATTATCAGAATCATACAGGTGCATGGAGGCCGATTCCACTCCAGGAAGCATACTATCTGCAGAAGCAGGGAAATGGAACAGTGGTATTGTTTCCCTCAGCAAGGGATCTGCTGCAGCAGAATGTTATAATTTTGAAATTTTATCCTGGAGCAATAATAGAGGGAAGAATATCACTGCCAAATGGTCAACCTTTATCGCATGTCCTTGTTACACTGGATGACCAGTACGGAATACCGCATACGTATGTATATACAAATTCTCAGGGTTATTATAAATTATATGGAGTAGCAGGAAACGATACGATTATTGTATCAACCGATGGAGGGTTTAACAGTCTTTACCTTACAGAAAAAACCATACTGACATCCAGGCACATTTACATATCAAATGATCAGGCTCTGAGGATTGAGACAGGTCTAAATGAATATGGCATGCCAAATTATTATGTTCCTGAAAATTTCATTGTAAATGAATCAAATATAAATGGCATGGTGTTTTATCAGTTCAATAAAAATGCAACATTTTCATATGGAGATATTCCACTTGGAAATTCAACAATATATCTCGTTAACAGTACATATGGGTTAAACTACTCATCAACTGTAAAAAATACAGGTTATTATTCCATAAATAATATAATACCTCATTATTATAACATATACATAAAAGTAAACAATACATTCAGTTACATAGGAAATGTAACCATGACACCGGGAGAAAATCTCACAAAGGATATTCCGATAAAACCGGGTGTCATCCAGGGACTGGTTCTCTATCCTAACGGCACGGCTGTAAAAAATCCAGTACTCAAATTATCAAATGGTATCGTTGTCAGGGGTACCGTTTTTGGTGAATATACCATATATACACCTCCGGGCACGTTTGTCCTTTCAGTGATAAAGAATGGATATTATGCAAAGCCCATAAAGGTATCAATACTCAACTGGGGAATGAACACAACGGAAGATATAACACTGAGTGCTTCATACAATGTTACTTTAAAGGTATTTTTGAACAATCAGGCCGTTGAGGGTGCCATGGTCAGATTGATAGATGAATTCAATTTCCAGAATGAATTCATATTTTATTCGAATTCCAATGGCATAATATATGGCCAGCTACCTTATGGATATTATTCCATTTATGCTCTATACAGCGAAAATGGGAATACCTATTCATACATTGGAAACCTGACCGCAAATAATACTGGCATGATTAATATCAATTTGAGGATTTCCTATCCCGTATACGGATATGTTTATGCAGGCAAATTAAGGGAAGGAAATGTTGAAGTGATGTTTTTAAACGGCTATAATTTTATAAGACTATATACCAACAGTTCAGGATATTACTACGTTTACCTTCCACAGGGTATATACAATGTGGGAACATATTATACAAACAGTTCAGAATATTATTCATATTATGGCCAGGTTACGGTGACTGCACCAATTCAAACCGATCTATATATGTCAAAGGCATTTTCAGTAAACGGTTCCCTGATATCCGGAATGCTCAGGATGAAAATGGGTGTAGTATTCCTCAAAGGGCCTGAAGGTGTAATGTATGAAACATACGTTTCACCGGATGGGGATTTCTATTTCTATCCCAATTTTAATAATTACAAAATATATGCATTTATACCGGGTTATTATGTTAATAACATATCACAGATGAAGAATTTCATACAGGTCAATCTCAACCCCCAGCCTGTAAGATTATACGGCCACCTAAATTATTCAGAATATTACAATGGAACTGTAAAAATAATATTCGAGAGCGGAAAGAATATGTATTACATTGAAACGGACAACAGATCATATTCAATTTATCTGCCTCCGGGATCATACAATGTATCTGTGGAAGCCAGTGGCCTCATGGCAACGCCAGATGTGACATTCATAGGTATAAATAACGGTGAAGGATTCTTAAACCAGAATATATACATCGATCTCAGGGCAAGGGTAACAATCCTCCCCTATTCAGATAACATATTCTGGTTCTATCCTAACGGTTCCATAGCAAGTTATGGAAACAACGTATCATTATCCCCAGGATATTACACATACTATATTTACAGTGGAAGTCTCGGTTACATTGGATCAATATTCGTGAATTCATCCATCATATTCCAGACTGAAATGGTTAAATCTTATATTGCCAATATAAATATTCAGAATTATACCGGAACAGTTAAACTGTTTATACAGTACAATGGCCATATCATATCAAAGCCAGTCATGAACAGGGTATCCCTTGTATTACCTGAAGGATTTTACCATTTCTACATAAACGAAATAATAAACGGTATGATTCCAGTATCCATTTCAGCATCTTCATATGCATTTGTATACATGAATACAAATGTTTATCTTCATATACAGTCATCACCGTACTTTGTGAGACTTTCAGGTAAAATAAATTCGGGTGGTTATTACACGAATATCATGCTTTATGGAAAATACAATTATTCATTTGGAGGTTATTTAAATTATAATATTTCTGTATATCCAGGCAATTATGTGATATATGCATATACGTTATCCGGAATCCCTGAATCCTATATTGGATCCCTATCCGTTTTAAATTCGGAAGTCTTCAATATCAATCTTACAAAATCAAAAATTTATTATTTAAATCCCGTCGTACCCGGACATTCTTTCATGGGAACATTTAACATTTACAACGGTACATTCAATTTAACCCTGAATTATATCGGTTTGCCGGTTGAAATGGTATTAAAACCAGGTAATTACAGTTTATATGGAATATACAACACAACAGAATACGGTGTAGATGTAAAATATATAATTAATACCTCATATTCATTTGGCAATGAGGAATACATCAATCTTATATTCACAAGGGAAAATGTCAATTCCATAGAGATGAACGTTCTGACACCCAGGATCAATGCAGCAGTTGGTCAGAAACTTGTATATTATGTGGAAATTGTCAACAACGGAAATCTTCCTGAGAATGTTACCCTTGAAAGCGTTCAGATGTGGAATGTGACATTCAATCAGACCAGGCTATTCATCATGCCATCTGAATCGAGGATTGTAAAGGCCTATTATACGGTTCAGAATACAGATACGCTCGGTCTAAATTACGTACAGATCAGGGCCTTATATGCAAACGACCTTGTTGCAGGAGCTTCTCTTCTCGTCAACGTTTCTCCATACCATTATGTATTCGTAAAATTCGGCAATCCATACGTAAATGGAAATGAAATAATCTTAAACTTCACGGTATACAATCATGGCAATGTCAACGAAAATGTTTCATTCAGCATTCTCAATTCCATTGAATTGGATTCACTCGGATGGCATTCAAGGATCTTCAGACCTTCAAGCAACAATACATATGCGGAGGTCTACACATATTCAGACACGAATATTACAGTGATATTAATTCCATACAGGTCCACATTTGCACCCATGATAAATATAGGAATATCCCTGAATTATTCTAACATTCAGTATACAGCATATACAAACCTGACGGTACCTTCACTGGGCAATGTGTACGAGAAAATAGAAACCGGTAATATCACATACAATATACCGAACTATAATATGGAAATAGAATATATTCTTATTGCATCCGCCGTGCTATTTTTCATATCTTTAACATACATTATGTTCAGGAGGGTTAGAAAATGAAGAAATTCATTTTCCTTTTATTTGTAATTATGCTATTATTCTCATCATCATTTTCCCTCTCATCACCCGTGACTGTCAATGTTTCTGGTCCAAGTATGGTGGGAGCTAATACAACACATGAATATTCGATTTCGGTTAACGGTTATTTCTATAAATTTGGATATCACCTTTTACTCACAGGGGAGAATCTCAGCGGACTGAAACAGGTTGAATACACCGGAATATCATATAATGGTCACTTCAAAATAAATATTACATTTCCCTCCATGCCACAGACCGTGATTCTTGTAATCATGGGCTTTGGGTACTATGAAAATTCCACGATCGCATATTCACAGATAGTTAAATATACCATAAATGTTGTTAAATCAATACCTTTCATTGTAAAAATAACAAACCCATCATCCATGTGGATATATAAGGTCAATATTTCATATTATCTAAACGGTCAATTCATAGGTAACCAGACTTTAAATTCAATAGGGCCAAACCAGCAGGAAAATATAACGTACTATTATGTTGGTACTATAAATTCTGGCACGAATTATCTGACAGTAAAACTTAATTCAAGTGTTCTTAAATTTTCAAATTATTCAAGTGTTTATACAATTGGATTCTATTATGGACAGCCCCCTGATTATTCATGGGCATGGTACATTTTTGCGGTTGTTGTCATAGTTATAATATTTTTCATTTACATGGCAGAGTTTTCAAGAAAAAGAAGGCCAAGACCAAAATGGAAAAAATAAACCTATTTTTTTCTTTTTTCTAATTCAATTGCCTCATCCATTGTTATGTTTCCCCTTATAACCAGTATGGCTAGTTCTCTGGATATTGTAATTTCATTATTGCTCTGTATCCTGCTTATTCTCTGAACATCCCTTATCTGGCCCGACCTTATTCTGTTTTTCATTTTTCTTTTTATGAATTCACCATTTTTCGCGGCTATCTTTTTTGCAGCTTCAATATTTCTGTTTTTAGCAGGTGTAGTTTTATCTTCATCCACAATTTCCACATCGTAATCCCTGTATAATGAATTGACAATTATGTTTCTTCTGTGGATATCCCCCCTGCCTATTTTTATTGAAAATTTTTCAGGTCTATAATCTGCGTATATTTTATCAATAATGTCCCGGACCTTAAATGGAGAAGTGATCTCTAATCCTTCCAGCATATATCCGTCTCCAAGTACAACTATCCCTGTCCTGACACCTGGATCTATACCTATTATGATTTCATCAAACCTTTTTTTTCCATAGAGATAGCTGAGAGATTCCCTTACAGCCCTCTCAGGATCACTGTCTCTCACAGCATTCATGAATGATATATCTGTATCGGTTATTACAGCAGCCACATTTTTATATTCTCCCTCATGGAGGTCCACAAATTCTATTTCCCTCAATTTCAATTCTTTCAGGAGCATGTAATAATACTTGGGATTTTCAACAAAAATGCCAAGTTTCATTCATTCTCTCCCCTGTAATATCTGCAGTATTCATTCAAAGGACATTCATTACATACCGGTATCTTTTTACAGTAATTTTTACCCAGTTCCACAAGAAGGGCATGGAATTCTTTCAGATCATTCACATCTTTAAATATGTTCATAACGTTTTTCTTTATATCCTCCCTCTTTTCAGGCAATCCCATTCTTCCAAATATCCTTATAGTATATGAATCAACCACAAAAACCGGTTTATCCAGTGCGTATAATAATATGCTTTCAGCTGTTTCACAGCCAACACCATTCAGGGAAAGAAGATATTCCATCACCTTTTCCGTATCCATATTTCTCATATTTTCGATATTGCCAAAATCCTTTAAAATAACAAGAGATATGTTTTTCAGTCTGATGGCCTTCTGCCTATAAAATCCGGATGGTTTAATTAATTCTGCAAGAAAATCGATATCTGTTTCGGCAATTTTTTTTAAATCCAGAAGGTTATTTTCCTTTAAATTTTTAATAGCCTTTTTAACATTTCTCCATGAAGTATTTTGGGTTAAAATAGCCCCAACTACAACCTCATAGGAAGTTTCTGCCGGCCACCATCCCTGATGACCAAAAAATTCTAAAAGTATGTGATAAATTTTTTCTATTTCTTCATTTATTGTTGAGAAAATCATCTCTAATTTTTAACGGATCCTTATCAGGTGGTACTATCAGTGCCCAGAAATCTCGTGGTCCATTTGGAAACATTACCACATTTCCTTCCTGTCCGTTTATGGTGATTAGATGAGGATCCTTAAACCTGAGTTCATCATATGCTGTGGCTGCACCACCATAAACAGTTGCACACATTATTGAGAAGGTCTCCTTATCCACGTAATCCGGTAATAGACTTTCCTCCAATGTACCGTCCCTTTTGATTAAGCTTGCACCCATGATCCCTAAATTTTTCAATACATCCATATTAATCATATACATCCCACTCGGATTTCAAATTGACATTATCGATATTAATAATAGATTTAATAAAGTTTATGCTTATAGAGAAGTTAGTATTTTGAATGAATCAGTAAAACTCCGGCCTTAAAGGAGGATACATGAACTTCACCAATGGAAATATTTGCATATAGATAATTCTAATAATCATTTTTTTCCGAACATGAAATGATAAGGCATTTTCTCGAAACGCAATACGGTTAAGTAAATTATGTTAAACATTTCTTCAGAAAATTTCCCGCAGGGAGAAAGGATATATTCAATAAGCCTCTACTAAAATGTTGTGGAGTGTTGCCCGAAAGGGATAATGTATATCCCCTTTTTCATGGGGGAAGTCAAAAAGACATTCGTTGCATTTTAATGAAACTTCATTTATAAGTGGATCAAAAGGCCAGCAACTGGCTACGAAGCTTTAGGGAATAATAGCAGACTATTTTAACAATGTTGTAATATAAATTCTGTCATTGAAAATCACAAAAGTATGTTCATGTTGTGAAACATTTCCATGTTTTTTTTCAACCAGTATTCCAAACTTTTTAACCTTTCTTGAATTCATCAGTTTTTCCATGATCTTTTCAGGTTGTGAGAAATCCCTATATACCCATCTCACAGAAAATGGCAGTGAATGATATTTTTCATATACTTCGGGAAATTCTTTTTCATCCATGAGCATGAGGATGTTTCCAAACTTTCCCTCCTTAATTAATCCCATACCATCAGTTGCAAAGGGTTCGATTGCAAATGCCATGCCATTTTTAACAATATCCTTTTCCCCGCTAGGATAATTGGGAAAGCTCATTCCGGTATGCAGTATATATCTATCCAGCTGATGTCCGGTTAAATTATAAATTGGTTTATAATTAAAGAAATTGATTGAATTTTCAATAATTTCACCAATATCGTTAAGTGTAATCCCGGGTCTCAGATTCCTTGCCACATTTTCAAGTGCGTGCCTGGAGGCATTCAACAATTTCTCATTTTTACCGCTCATATCAATGCTTATTGCGGTATCCGCAATGTATCCATCAATGTGGACACCCAGATCTAGTTTTATTATATCGTTATTTGAAATTCTTCTGTCATCATTGAACCCTGGTGAATAATGCGCGGCCTCATCATTTCTGCTCAGGTTTACTGGAAATGCTGGTTTTCCACCCTTTGAAATTATGAAACTGTCTATTTCATCAGCAATCTTTTCGGCTCTTTCCCCAACTTTTATAATAGATTTTCCATATTCAATTGCAGATGATGCTATTTTCCCTGCCCTGAGGTATTTTTCAAGTATTTCTGCATCCATTTTCAGGTTTACCCCTTTAACAAATATATGGGGCTGCCCGGATTTGAACCGGGGTCTCAGGCTCCCAAGGCCTGTAGGATAACCAAGCTACCCCACAGCCCCTATATCCTTTCAATGATTATGTAAGTTGATGTTCTTTCAATACCTTTTATGTTAATTAATTTTTTCAATTCATCCTTCAGATGTTCCTCATTTTTTGAAATTATGTGTATCATAAGATCGTTTTCACCCAGCAAAGATTCAATACTGGTTATCTGATCCAGCTTTTTGATTTCCTCTATGATTTCATTATATTTCATCTCTGAAAAATTAACTCTCGCACATATTACTGCATTTATTGTATATCCAAGTTTTTTATAGTTCAGATTAACTGTATATCCCTCAATTATTCCCTCTTCTTCTAGCTTTTTTATTCTATAATGTATGGTTGATTTTGAAGCATTCAATTCCCTGCTCATTTCTTCCAGAGGCATCCTCCCGTTCTTTTTCAACAATTCAATAATTTTCATATCTATTTCATCGAGATCCATCTACAGTCCCCATTTAGTAAAAAGTTTATAAATATTTAATTTTTTTGAAAATTTTTTAATGATCTGAGATGACATATCAAACGATCATGTTTAATAATTATTATTCAATTACCTGTAATATGATTGAATTAAGATTGCCCGAACTTGCGGAGGAAACAATTGTTGATTTCATTAAAAATTTTTCCAATGGAAAGAAGGTTGTCATAGGTTTGAGTGGAGGCATTGATTCAACATTGGCATTATATCTTCTGGTCAGGGCAATAGGAAGGGAAAATGTGATTGGTGTTCATCTGCCGGAAAAAACATCCAATCCCATGGATACAGAGGATGTTAAAAAAATATCTTCATTGACAGGAATAGATCTCATGATTGACAATCTTGATCCTTTTCTTGAACCATTCAGATCAAAATTCTCAGATAAAAGAATTCTGGGGAATATAAAAGCAAGAATGAGGATGGTATATCTTTATTCAATTTCAAATAAAGTCAATGGCCTGGTGATCGGCACCAGCAATAAAAGCGAGTTTCTGACAGGATATTTCACCAAATATGGCGACGGTGCAGCGGATTTTTATCCACTGGGAGATCTTTACAAAACCCAGGTAAGGATTCTTTCCAGAAAAATTGGAATCCCTGAAAATATCATTACAAAAGTTCCAACAGCCGGGCTATGGGATAACCAGACCGATGAAATTGAGCTCGGCATTTCGTATGATGACCTTGATAAAATCCTTTATGGAATTGAGCAGTTCATGGATGACAGAAAAATTCATGATGAAACCGGAATATCAATGGAAAAGATATCTTATGTCAGATCACTGGTTAAAAAAAGCACGCACAAAAGAAATATCTACATACCTAAAATAAATACAAGGACGATAGGTCTGGACTGGAGGGAATGATCATTTCAATATCAATTTTGCATCAACAACCCAGTATCCGTTCTCATTGAAAATTATGGGATTCAGATCAAGCTGATCCACATTCTTTAAATCATCCACAAGCCTCGAAACCTTGAGCAATAATTCAACAACGTCTTCTTTATTTATCCTGTAATTCCTGAAACCATCAAACAGTTTCTTTCCCTTAAGGTCATCAATCATTGAGACTGCATCACTTTCATTTATTGGGATTAAGCGAAATGAAACATCCCTGTAAAGTTCTACAAATATGCCTCCTATGCCAAGCATGATTGTCTGGCCAAAGGTTTTATCATTACTGGAACCTATTATTATCTCAACTCCCGGTTTCACCATACTCTCTATCAAAAATTTGGATTCCGGGAACCTTTTTTTCATAAGAATGAATTTTTCTTTAAGTTCATCCATATTTTTTATGTTTATAATAACCCCTCCCACATCGCTCTTATGCAGTATTTTTTTATCTGATACCTTCAGGACAACAGGGAACGGAAAATTCAATTTTTCAGGTATATCCGTTACAATGATGCTATCTGGTATCCTTATATCATATCTTTTAAGCATCTGTTTCACATCATACTCTTCCAATACTTCCATATCAATCACCAATATATTTTCCCCTGATATAAAGGGCATGCATCGCCTTTACGGTTCTTTCAATATCGGGATATGCTGGAATTTTCCTCTTTTCTGCTTCAATAAGCATTTTCTTTCCTATCTTTGAGCCCATTATACCTGCAACCATTGGCTTTTCTTTCATGTATTTTTCAAGAACATCTATCAAATCTATATCAATTTTTGCTGTCTGATACAGGGCATAAACAATTATTCCATCTACATTTTCATCTTTATTGAGTAATCCCAGAACAGTATCATACTGGTCTGTTGATCCATCCGCAGTTAAATCCACTGGATTTTCAGCCGAACCGAAAGGAACTATGTTTTTCTTTATGTTCATTTTAGTTTCATCTTTCAGTCTGGCCAGCTTCAGTCCAACACCATTGACCTGAGATGTGATATAATCCGATGTTACAACCCCAACGCCTCCTGCGGTTGTAACTATTGCAATTCTGTCTCCTTTAAGGGGTTTCTGGTATGCAAGAACCTTGGCATAGTCAAAGAGTTCAAGCTCCGTATAGGCCCTTACTATTCCGGCCTGTTTTGCCATCCCTTCAACAATACTGTCATTGGAAGCTATTGCACCGGTGTGTAAGGATGCGGCTCTGGCACCCGCATCAGTTCTGCCTCCCTTTAAAAGTATTATGGGCTTTTTTCTGGATATTTCCTTGACAGTTTCATAAAATTTCCTTCCCTCCTTGAACGTCTCAAGATAAAGTGCTATGGATCTGGTTTTATCATCTTTCATGAAATAATCAATCAGTTCTATTTCACTCATGTCAATTCTGTTACCAATATTTATGAAACCCGACACACCCAGCCCATATTCCGATATCATGTCCATGGTAAGCAATCCCAGTGCACCGCTCTGAGAAATGAATCCTATGTGTCCATCTCCGGGCAACGAGGTTCTTTCAGGCAAAGTTAATGCAGTGCTTACATTGGCCCTTGGAATGTAAATTCCAACAGTGTTGGGGCCAATGATCCTTGTATTTGAATTCTTTATTGATTCCAGCAATTCATTTTCAAGCCTTTTACCTTCTTCGCCCGTTTCTGAAAATCCACCTGCAATAACAATAACAAATGGCACCTCTTTTTTTACACACTCCTTCACGGCCGGAATAGACTGGGACGAGGAAAGTGTTATTACAGCAATATCAACATTATTATCTATATCCAGAATCGATCTGTAAACTTTGAAACCGAGTATTTCATCCTCTTTTGGATTTATCGGAAATATTTTACCTCCGTAGCCCATGGCTTTTAAATTTTTAAGAACAACGTTTCCTATCTTTTTTTCATCCCTAGAAGCTCCAATAACCGCTATTGATGACGGATTAAAAAGTTTATGAAACATCATAACCAGAATTGCATAATAAAAATTAAACTTTTTTATTCTATGTATTCTGTCAATCTTTTCAGAGCTTCAAGCTCCATGAAGTGAAGATTGCCTGAGATAACAATTAAATGTGGCGTTTTTCCAAAATTTTTATCTATCAGGTCCTTTATTTTTCCAGCATAGACTTTTTGATCTGCAGATCCTGCACGGGAAATTACAGCCACCACTGCATTTTCATCGATTACATTTTCTGAATACATCTTTTCCATGAACAGGAGTATATCCATGCCCATGTTTGCAGACATTTCTCTCTCATCCTTTAAATCAAGAAAAGAGATGGTGTGTAATCCCCCATTCCTGTTGTATTTGAGAAAATCATAGACGCTTTTCGGGTAATAGTTGTATTCAGGGAAAGGAATTGAAATAGACCTCCCGAATTTATAGCTCTGAAGGCCTGTCAGTGATGGTACAGTGCAGAGTATTGAAATACCATTTATAATCCTGTATTCTATGTTTTCATTGATGAGATCAAGGATCAATGATACATGCGTTGTTGCAATCATTGGATCACCTGGCATAACCAGAGAAACATTTTTTTTTCTTGCCCTTTCTATCAAAAATTTACTTTCCACATCATTCCTACTGAGGATTGAAATTTTTTTATTTATCAAATTTTCAATGTCAACAATTCCCGAATCCATGAACCTTGATGTATATTCCTCAAGATATATTTCATCCGAACATTTCAGGGCGTCAATGGCCTCCAGAGTCATATGTTTCATGGGATTCAATCCCAAACCTATAAGTGAAAGCATAGCATGAATATAATATATATGTATTAAAAATTTAAATAAACAATAGAAATTACATTCCTATGGTATCTTCTGTCGTAAAATCAGTTTCACCATCTGCTACAATTTCTCTTATCAACAAAGAAAATGCACTGAAGGCAGCGGGGAAAAAAGTCATTTCATTTTCTCTCGGTGAGCCGGATTTCACCACTCCTATTCAAATACTTGATTATGCATCAGAAAAAATGAGGGAAGGATATACCCATTATACCCAGAGCCCTGGAATTCCAGAACTAAGAAAAAAGATAGCCGAAAAATTTTCAATTGAAAAAAATGTTAAAATTGATGATAAATCCGTACTTGTAACCCCCACAAAGTTTGCCCTTTATGCATCTTATCTGGCATTGCTCGACCCTGGGGATGAAATATTGATTCCGGATCCTGGATGGGTCTCATACATTGAAATGGCCCATCTGGTCGGTGCAAAACCGGTGTATTACAAATTAGATGAAAAAAGAAATTTCTCACTCGATCAGGAAGATATAAAAAATAGGATAGGCGAAAAGACCAAAGCGATTGTAATAAATTCTCCCAACAATCCTACGGGAAGTGTTCTTTCAAATGAAGATTTAAAATTCCTAAGGGATATTGTCAGGGACAGAAAAATAACCGTTATAAGCGATGAGATTTACGAGAAACTTGTATTTGAAGGAAAACATGAATCTTTTCTGAACGATTTTACACTTCTTGAAAATTCTATAATTGTATCGGGTTTTTCCAAATCTCATGCCATGACGGGTCTGAGAATAGGATACATGATTTCAAGTGAGGAAATGATCAAATATGTTGACAGGATACAGCAGCATACCATGACATGTGCCGCAACATATTCTCAGTATGCTGCTCTGAAGGCCCTTGACGATGATTCCAGCCCTGAAAAAATGAAGATGGAATATAGAAAGAGAAGGGATGTTCTGGTTGAGGGTCTGAAGGAGATACCCATATTCAAGATAAATCCACCACAGGCAACATTTTACATGTATCCTGAAATAGATTATAAGGGAATGGATTCCATGGAATTTTCAAATTATCTGCTTGAAAAACTCTACATAAGTGTTGTTCCGGGAATAGCTTTTGGTCCATCTGGAAAATACAGGATAAGGATTTCATTTTCTACGGGCATAGAAAACATAAAAGAGGGGATAGAAAGATTGAAAAACCTTAAATAAAGTTTTAAAATAATATTATGGGGGCCTGTGGTCTAGCTGGTTATGACGTCGCTCTCACACAGCGAAGGTCACCGGTTCGAATCCGGTCAGGCCCATTAACAATCATAAGTGAATACTTTAAATAAAAGCAAGTGGTACTATCAATCATGACATTTGAACCTAAATACAAAATACTTTTAGAAAGTCAGCTACTCCTCGCTAAAGCTTCGGAGCCTGTTGCTGGCCTCCTGCTCCACC
>JAGDXR010000053.1 GCA_023261745.1 Thermoplasmata archaeon
GTTTTAAAAATTTTTTTATATTTTTTAATATTAATTTATTAAATTTTATTTTTATTTTTATCGTACATTTTTTAAACAAGAATTTGAATGATGAAAATATGTCTTTGGAACATATTCCCGAATCCATTTTTCTGAAATCATGCCCCAACTGCGGAAATGATATAAAATCAATTAAATTATATCATGGAAGCGTCTGTGATGCCTGTTTATCCGGCGCAAATGAATACGAAAATATTTACGAACTTGTAGAAAATCTCCACATTCTTGGAAAACTGAAAAATCTATCATGGACAGAAAAAACTTTTGAGATGGTTAATGAATATGAAAAATTATTCAGGGGTACATTAGGTTTTTTGCCATCGGGTATACAGAGGGCATGGATCGTAAGATTATCAAGGGATCAGAGTTTTGGAATCTCTGCCCCGACAGGATTTGGAAAGACAACATTCGGAATATTATCCTCACTGTATTATTCAACAAAGGGGCAGAAAAGTATACTTGTATTTCAGAGCAGAACCTTACTGGATCAATCAAGGAAAATTCTCAGGGATTATGCAAATAAATTGAATATGGATGTCAAAATAATTAGTGTAAGTTCTGGCATGAAAAAATCGGAAAGGGAGATGAATGAAAATAATTTTTATGAAGGAAATTTTGACATCGGTGTATTCACTGGCAGATATGTTATGAACAACGCTGATAAAATGTCTAAATTAAATTATAATTTTATATTTGTTGATGATATAGATTCAGCAATAAAAACAAAGAAGGGAGCATATTCTATCCTCAAAGTTTTGGGTTTTGATGAAGGTGATATATCCAACATTCAGGAAATATTAAAATTAGAAGATGATGAAAGGTACAGGAAACTTCAAAATGTAAGGGAAAAGAAATTAAAGGACAGAAAGGTGATATTTTCTTCAGCAACAATATCCGGAGGAAACAGGATACTTACATCAATACTCGGTTTCAGGCCCGGAAGCATTTCAGTCTATTTAAGAAACATTGTGGATTACAAAGAAAGATTGGATGACAGTATAACAAGGATACTTGAACTGGTAAAAATTATGAAGGATGGTATAATCATTTATGTATCTCCCGAATATGGTATAGAAAAAGCCGAAGAAATCTCTGAATTTCTTAATAAAAATGGAATAAAATCATTAACAGTAACTTCAAAAAGTGTTAAAGGTATAGAAGAGTTTACTGAGGGAAAAATAAACGTTCTTATAGGAATGTCAAGTTATAATGGTCTTCTGGTAAGGGGAATAGACATACCATGGAGAATAAAATATACTCTATTTTATGGTATTCCGAAATTTGCTATAAAAGAAGGAGAAACATTACCTTTTCAGTACATGGTGAGGATTCTGGCGATGATATCAAAGGTTACCGGTGATCAGGGCATAAAAAATCTTTACACTAAATTAAATAAAATGATGAAAAACATTACTCCTGGAGCGTTTATGGTTCTGCAAAAGAGAATTGAAGAGGGAAAGGCAGATGAAGAAATCAAAATGGCGTATGATATTGTAAAAGAGTATTTGAAAAATGAATCTTTTTTAGAATATATAAACAGACAGACAAACTATATTTTTGATAATGGTTGGTTAAAGATACCATCTCATATAACATATATCCATGCAACAGGAAGAACATCCAGAATGTTCAGGGGGATTTTAACTAGGGGAATATCAATAGTTTTATACGAAAATGAAAATCTTATGAAGAAGTTTGAAAATAAATTAAGATCTTTATCAGATATCGAATTCAAAGAACTGGATAAAGTTAATTTTGGCGAATTTGAGAAAAATATTAAGGAAGTTGAAACTGAAAGGCTCAGTCTAAAGGAGGGGATGGAAAGGAATGTCACATCAGTATTATCCGGAATGAAACATATACTTCTTATAGTAGAATCACCAATAAAGGCCAGAACCATAACCTCATTCTTTGGGAAACCGGGATTCTTTGAGGTGGGCGGAATCAGAGTCTATGAAACATTTCTGGGAAATATTACAATGATGGTCGTCGCATCCCAGGGACATCTATTTGATCTTACAACAAGGCCTTATGGATTCTACGGTGTAGAAAAAATACATGATGGTTTAAAAAACAGATTCATACCATATTATTCATCCATAAAGAGATGCAGAAATGGCCATCAGTTCACCGAACCTGTAAAAAACAGATGTCCCAAATGCGGAGAAGAGATTGTCATGGATAAGTCAAATATGATTGATGATATACGGAAACTGGCATTTGAGGTCGATGAAATATTGATAGGATCGGATCCAGATACCGAAGGTGAAAAGATTGCATGGGATTTATTTTTAAATTTAAGGACAGTGAATAAAAACATAAAGAGGATTGAATTTCATGAAGTGACAAAAGAGGCAATACTCAATGCATTGAAAAATCCAAGGGAAATGGATATCAGTAGAATCAAGGCACAGATCGTAAGGAGAATAGAGGACAGATGGGTAGGATTTGCACTATCAAGGAAAATGCAGACGGCATTCTGGAAATTTTACTGCAAAAAACTGGGGTTATCAGATAAGATCAATTGTAAAATTAACAGGAATCTCAGTGCGGGACGTGTTCAGACTCCTGTATTGGGCTGGATAGTCGAAAGAACAAAAGAATATTACAAACACAGAAAAATGGCTACCCTGATGAAAATAGAGGGGCTTGAGAAAATATCTTTTATTGCAGAAGATGAAATAAATGAACCCCTCAAGGCCAAATTGAAGTCCACAGAATACAAGATATATGATCTAAAAATTCTTCCTCCATATACCACGGATACTCTCTTATCTGATGCCTCACATATTCTTAAATTTGATGTTGGTAAAACCATGCAGCTCGCCCAGGAACTCTATGAACTTGGATTTATAACATATCACAGAACAGATTCAACGCATGTTTCAGATCATGGCATAGAAATTGTGAGGTCGTATTTCAGACAGATTTCAGAAAATGGTGAATTCCAAAATTTCCACCCCAGAAAATGGAGTGAATCCGGAACACATGAATGCATTAGGCCTACAAGGTCTCTTGACATGGAAATGCTCATAGAAGCAATCGAATCCGGTGAAATATTATATGGTGGGAAGATGACAAAGGATCATCTTCTTTTATATAACATGATTTTTAAAAGATTCATTACATCACAGTTGGATAATGTAAAATATGAAGAAGAAAGCATAACAATTGAATCTGATGTAAATGGTAAAAGTATTGAAATGCGGAATATGGAGAAAATCATAGTTTCAGTGAAGCTTGATGATATTCCACAGAATATTTTGAAAAGGTTTGTCTACACACCTTTACCCCTGAAAGAAGCTTCAGGAGAACAGATAAAAAAATTATGTATGAATGAATGCATATTACATCCAGTGTGGAACATCTACATTTCAGACATAAATCCTTATACAGAAGGCGATGTGGTTAAGGAAATGAGAGAAAAACGTATTGGAAGGCCAAGCACTTATTCTGTTATAATTACGAATCTCAAGTCAAGAAAATACATTATCAGGGATAGGAATGGATACCTTTATTCCACAAATCTTGGGGAAGAGGGATACGCATATCTTGTAAATAATTTTTCACACCTTGTGAGTGAAACCAGAACTGCAAAACTTTACGAAGAAATTGATGAGATAGAAAATGGAAGAAGGGATTATACGGAAACACTGAATGAAATTTTTGATGAGATTTCAAGCAGTCTGAAGAAGGAGATATCATACAGGTATTATGAAATATAACGCGAAGTGCCCGTAGTAAGCCCCCTTCTGTTTCAGGCAACATTCGACTATGCACCCTACCCAACGCTCGAGAGGCCTGTCATCGCGTTTGCTTGGGTTTGCTCCCCGGTGGCTGGCCGTTTCAACAAATCCATGGAAACGTCCTTCGCAGGAAATCATCCTTTGCCATGGCTGTGTCGTTTCTGTGCCATTTCCATCCCTCTCGGAATCACGCCTTGCGACGTAACCGGTGCCTCTGGAGGGGGGACTTTCCTCACCGGTATTTTTTGATATACCAGCGTCGGTTGCCCTCGGGCTCTTCGCATGCCAAAAATAAATTTCTCATTATTTTAATTTTGTTATTACCTAACTTTGACATTTTAGAAAGCCTGACCATGATTTATATATTCCATAATTATTTATTTAAAATATTCATCATTTTCTAATTGAATCCAATTTGATTTTGCAATAGGCATAAAGTGCATCATACGCTGGAAACTGAAGATTCATATTTTCGAAATCATCCCCCGAAATTTCCCTAAATCCTTTTGCCATGGCCTTTAGGCCGGCACTTTCAGGTGGGGGATTATCTATATCTGCATCTGCACCCCTCACAATTTTAGCCATTTCAAGAAGAGCAGGATCTTTTAAATTATATTTTTTTATGAATGCATCGAAACTTACATATTCCTTGCCATTTTCAATATAATGTGTAAGTTCTGCGCCTTCGACATCAAATGGAATTGCCTTTAATTCTTCAGCCTTTTTCAGGACTTCTTCTCTGGGGACAAAGAAAAATTCAGCATTGGGATCAATGAATTTCTTAATCAACCATGGGCATGCAATACGATCAACCAATGCCCTTTCTCTGGTTATCCATTTCATTTTCTATCAATTTATCATAATTCATTTTCATATTTAAAGAAAATTATATTTTGGATACTGGTTAAAAATTGACCATTAAAAATTGAGAAAAGAAAAAGACAGAATTTAATGATGATGAGGAGAAATTGTAATTCATTCATACATGATCCATGATATAGGAGGAGGAAGACTGGAAAAATGTATAGAGAAAGATCATGAAATACATATACCCATAATACGATCCACAGGATTCTTTTAAAAATAAATCAGATAGTGTCCATAAAATTTTGTGTAAAAGGAAAGGATATCTCCTTGGCAAAATCACAAGCAAGGAGGCATGAATAAAATGGAAAATCTGGATAAAATTTTCTGAAAAGTGAGAAAGACGGTGAAAGAAACATTAGAAACAATAATGAATACTGAAAGAGAAATATTCATTGAAA
>JAGDXR010000064.1 GCA_023261745.1 Thermoplasmata archaeon
TCTATAGGTCGGAAATCTCGACAAACTTCTATTCACCTTTGTTTCAAGGTACTGTGTCGAGACGTAAAAATGGTCAACCTATTTAGCGACCTCGAAGGTCAAGGAGGATGTCGACCACTTTTCCGACTCTCACAATAACATCATTTTATCATGGTCAAAAAGCCTTTTTCATGACACATATATATAGGAAATTATTTTGGGATATCACATGCATAATTTTCATCTGTAAAATATAAATAAAATCAAAATTTTAACAGGAAAAGTTTTTTAAATGTAATGAAAATAAAATATTGTTTCCGTAAAGGAAGCGGCACCTAAAGGTGAAGTGCCGAGACGGCGGAAACGTACAGAATGGTCCTGGGCCACACAGGGATTGTGGTGTGTCACCACACATATGTGAACATGTGTCCAGCAGGATCATTCATAGCCCCGGCATGGGTCAGACTGCCCGAAAATGAAGGTTTGTTGTTAATGCCGGGGCAAATAATTATTTAAGATGTTTTATTTTAAAATTGTTTAAAAATAAAAAGAAAAAAGTATAAAGGCTAATTTCATAATAATGTTTGAAAAACATTAAACCTTTAATTTAATGGAGGGTTTATTGATGAACAGATGTATAATATGTGGTGCGCCCATTCGTGAAGGAACGTCCATGTACTGTGTGGACTGCATTTACGAAATTAAACGTGTAAGATTGAAGGATGAAGAAACGCTGGAAGATTTTATAGGAAAGATGAAGGATAAATATACAGAACAGAAATCTCATGAAAATGTTGCAAAATTAGAGAGGTGGTTTGAGTTATGAAAATTGAAGAGATGGTTGTAAAGGACGTGATGAGCGAGAATCCAATATATGTGGAAGAAACAGAATTGCTTTCCAGGGTAATAGCAAAGATGAAGGAACATCAGATACATGAATTACCAGTTGTGGATTCAAAAAAGAGGGTTGTTGGATATATTGATTTTGAGCATCTTATAAAGAGAAAGAACATACCAATAACATCTAAGGTATCCACCGTAATGATAAAACCTCCGAGGATAATATACAGCACACCTGTTGTTGATGCAATCAAAACAATGGCACAGAACGGGTTGAGATCCATTCCTGTTACAGATGAAAGTGATATTCTCATTGGTCTGGCAACAAGGACAGATTTCACAAGGGCCCTTTTAAATTCCGAATCATTTTCTTCAAAGCCTGTTGATGATCTCATGGTTGAGAATCCAGTAGCTGTGCTGGAAGATACAACAATATATGAAGCACTTGAAAAAATGAGAAAACTGGATGAAATGAGTATTCCAGTGGTTGACGACCATAATCATCTTAAAGGAATGGTTCACATAAGGGACATATCCAGGGTGATATGGAGGGAAAAGGAAAGGCCAACTTTAGGAGATATGCACGGTGAAAAGGTTAAACAGACTTTTCTCGTTAAGGATTTTCTTTCTCCACCTGTAAATGTTGAAAAGGGAAGTAAAATTAAGGAGGCGATAAAAACAATGCTTGATCTGAAATCCCATGTGATTGCCATTACCGATCCGGAGAGTATTTTGGTAGGGATACTGACACAGAGGGATCTTCTAGAACACTTTGCAAGCACAAAGGCAGAGGATGTGGCCGTGGTCCAGATAACTGGGATTTCGGAGGGAGATGCAGTCCTTCTGGATTCTATGTATTCCATCATTGAAAGGGATATCAAGAAAATGGCAAAGTTTGAAAATTTCAAACCTGTTTCACTGACAATCCATATAGAAGAACATGTATCCAAGACATCTGATATTGTATATGTTGTGAGAGCTAAACTCATTACTGAAAAAAAGGTATTTTACTATACGGATCAGGATGCGAATCTGCTTGCGCTTGTGGACAGAATTATGGATTCACTCCACAGAATAGTGAGAAAGGAAAAGGAGAAGGAAAAGGAAATGAGGAGATACATGCCGTGAAGTGATTGCTATGGACATTGAAAAATATTTATCAAATCTGGAAAAGGAATCGAGATACGGAGAAATAAGAATTATGAAAACGAAAATAAATTCATTGACATACAAGAATGGAATACTTGTTGGAATTGAAACATCGGATGTCGAAGGTATTGCAATAAGGGTTCTCAATAACAATTTTTCATTTGTAACAACAAACAGCATTCATGAATCCGACATAAAAAGGGCTGTAGAAAGAGCCATAAGAATTTCAAAGATGAAGGAAAAAAGGAACGTTTTATTATCTCACGAGAAATCTATTAAGGATGATTACAGGGTAGATGAAAAGAAGAAGATTGAAGATTTTCAACTAGAAGAAAAAATTTCTCTTCTTTCAGATATAGATAAAAAGCTGATGGAAAATAACCTTCAGATGAGAATTCTGAATATTAAGGATAAGATTCAGGAAATTGAATTTGCAAACACTGAGGGTACAATGATCCATGGAATCATACCTAACATATACTATTTTTATTATGTGGGTGCATTGGAGAATGGAAATTTTGAACAGGTTTCAAGGGAATACGGAATGACAGGGGGATATGAATTTGTTAATGAAATGAATATAATGGACAGAACAGTTGATGAATCGAAAAAACTCCTGAAAATACTGAAAGCAAAAAAAATCCCGGAGGGAAAAATGGATGTTATTGTAGGGCCGGAAGTATCAGGAATCGTGGCACATGAATCGTCAGGGCATCCCATGGAGGCAGATAGAGTTTCCGGTAGGGAGGGTGCCCAGGCAGGTGAATCTTTTGTTAAATTTGACAGCCTTGGAAAAAGGGTTGGAAGCGATGTGGTAAATGTGATAGATGATCCCACAATAGAAAAAAGCTTCGGGTACATGAAATATGATTTTGAGGGTGTCAAGACCAGAAAAAAATATCTTTATAAAAATGGGATTATAAATGAATTCCTTCTGAACAGGGAATATGCCGGGATGCTTGGACTGGAGAGCAATGGATCTGCAAGGTCATCCTCATGGAATCTTGAACCCATAATAAGGATGAGCAATACATACATTGAACCGGGAAATTATTCACTAGAAGAAATGATCAAGGATGTTAAATATGGTATACTGATGAATTCATTTACGGAGTGGAACATAGATGACATAAGGTACAATGAAAAGTATGTCGGAAGGGAAGCGTACCTTATAGAAAATGGTGAAATCAAGGATCCTGTAAGAAGGCCTGTTATAGAGACAACTACAACCAAGTTCTACTCCTCTGTTGATGCAGTGTCAAAGGATCTTGAGTTCTTTGCCGGCACGTGCGGAAAGGGGGATCCGATGCAGGGTGTGGATGTCTGGATGGGAGGGCCTTACGTAAGGCTCAGAGACATGTACATAAGGTGATTGCCATGATAGATACAGAAGATATTGTTAATATGTCATTAAAGAAGGGAGCTGATGAAGTGGTTGTTTCATATGTAGAATCCGACACAAAACAGATTAAGTTCTCAAATAATAAGATAGACATTGAGATGAATTATCTGACAAAAAACATATACCTTTTCCTAACAAAGGGAAAAAAGGTTCTCTTTACGGAAATACAGAAGGAAAATGATCTTTCCTCAAAACTGGACAAACTTTTAAAAATACTGGACAGAATGCCAGTAAACGATGATTACAATGGAATAAATCCTAAAAAGCAAACTTATGCTGAACACCAGTATGATGGAAATCTGGAGAATATAGGCGATCTATCATATTTTGCTAAACTTGCAATAGACGGTGCAATGGAAAGAGGTGTTACCAGGGTTTCAGGCATTATATATCATACAACGACAGATATTCTTCTCTCCACCAATTACAATACTGCTGCTGACAGAAATATATCCATGAACTATTCTGTAAGGGCTTTCAACGAATTTGGGTATCCAGGACAGATGGCATTCCACACATCGGATCACAGGGATCTTTCAACCAGAGGTCCAGATTCCATAGCACAGGATGCGGCAGATTTTGCGATGTTGGTAGGTGAAGCAAAGTCCGGAAATTCTGGAAATTTTGATGTTCTTTTCCATCCACTCTGTTTTGGTTCGCTTGTAAGTTACAGCATATATATGGCAAATGCATTTATTGCGGATACGGGTATGAGTATATTTGCCGATAAACTAGGTCAGAAGGTGGGTTCGGAAAAAATGACTTTGTTTGATGATCCGACCTATACAGGAGGAGCCGGATTCCGGCTTTTTGATGATGAGGCAAGCAGAACCAGAAAGACTACTGTTATAGAGAAGGGTATTCTGAAGAATTATCTCCATAACCATTCCACTGCTAGGAAATACAATACCGAAACAACCGGGAATGCCGGACTTGTTGTTCCAAAGGCCTTCCAGCCCGTGATGGAGAATGGAGAAAGGTCATATGCAGACATTCTTTCAGATATGAAAAAGGGTTTATTCATTGTCAATACATGGTATACGAGGTTCCAGGATGTTAGAAACGGAGACTTCTCCACAATACCGAGAGACGGCATATTCTACATTGAGAATGGCGAAATAGTTGAGGGATGGAATGGAATCAGGATATCAGACAACATGCTCAGGATATTTTCAAATATTGAAGAAGTAAGCAGTGAAACTGAAAAGGTAGCATGGTGGGATGAGGTGATTCCATCAATCCTGCCCTATGTGCTTGTTAAAGATGTCAAAATAACAAAAAGTTATTGAAATTTTTATATTTTATTTTTTCCTGAAAATCTTTTACATACCAGATATGTTTCCCTGCTGCCTTTTCTTGAAGCAGGTGGTGTTGTAAATACACAGAAATCAAAATATTTTTCAATTCCCTTCCTGAAATTTTCTAGATCCTGGCCTTTGAATATCTTTATTATCAGGCTTCCACCCTCGCCCAGGAATTTTAATGAAATGTCAAAGACACGCCTGGCCATATCAATGGATATTGAATGGTCTATCTCCTTTATGCCTGATATTTTAGGTGACATGTCTGACATTATTATATCGAATTGTTTTATGTTCATATTTTCCATTTCCTTTTCTATCTGATATATGGTTTCGTCATTGAAAATGTCCCCCCTTATTTTTACAACATCCTCTATCCTTATATTATTGATATCCACCGAAAAAACAGTTCCATCGATGACCATTTCCTTTGCATACTGTGACCAGCTTCCAGGAGAAGCCCCGAGGTCCAGGACGTTCATACCTTTTTTAAATATGTAAAACTTTTCATCTATGAATTTAAGCTTGTATATGGCCCGAGATCTGTAATTTTCCTTTTTTGCCTTTTGATAATAATAGTCCTGCCTTTTCATTTATTTTACCATCTTCCACCTTCCGTATCAAGGAATATCTTATAATCTTCAGGATTCATCAGTTCCTTGAGTTCTTCAGGATTTTCAATTTCGATTTCGATCAACCATGCATTGTAAGGTTCATTGTTGATCATTTCCGGTTTATCCATCACCTGCTGGTTTCTGTTAATAACCTTGCCAGAAATGGGGGCATATATATCCTCAACCGCCTTTACACTCTCAATAACGCCAAAACTCTTACCTTTTGTTAAATGTGTGCCTACCGCAGGCAGCTCAACATAAACAATATCTGTAAGTTGTTTCTGTGCATAATCGGAAACTCCAACCTTGGCATTTTTACCTTCAACCAATACCCATTCATGTGTCTGTGAATATAACATACGATTATCAATCTCCATATTGATCACTTATGAGGATAATGCAATTTAATCAAAAAAAGTTTATGGTATTGTTCCTATTATTATAATTCATGAGATGTTTCATCGCCATCAAATTTGATCCTGGTGAAATGATCATAAAT
The DNA here is from genome assembly GCA_023261745.1 of Thermoplasmata archaeon. GTDB lineage: Archaea > Thermoplasmatota > Thermoplasmata > Thermoplasmatales > ARK-15 > JAGDXR01. The sequence goes on from JAGDXR010000064.1 coordinate 5,785, forward strand.
ATGATGGAAGATCTAAAAAACAATTTTAAGGTAAAACTGGTGGAAAGGGAAAATATCCATGCAACAATAAAATTTCTCGGTGAAATAGATGAAAAAATGCTCGATATGATAATAAAAAAAATGGAGGAGATAAAATTCTCAAGATTCAGTGCAAAACTTACAGGTATGGGGGCATTTCCAAATGAGAGAAGAGCAAGGGTTATATGGATAGGAATAAAATCGGATGAATTTCTCCAACTGGGGAATAGAATAAATGATATTCTTAAGAACATAGGGGAAAACAATTTTTCGCCTCATCTCACGGTGGCAAGGTTAAAGGAATCATCCGATGTTTCTGATTTTATAAAAAATTACAGGAATACCTTTTTCGGTGAATATGATATATCATCATTTTCATTGTTCAAAAGCACACTGACCCCCGCAGGCCCAATATATACAGAATTAAAAAGATTTAAGGCAGAAAATTAGGACTTTGCCTGTTCTCCCTTTTCTGATCTGGAAGAGAGGGATACATAATCAGGGAATTTCTTCAGTATTACAATAGTACCAACGGCCTTTACCCACCTGTATGGAACAAGAATCGATACTCCATCCTCAACAAGCAGCGGATTCGGTTTAGGGAGATAGAGACCATATGCCAACTGGCCATCGATGTCCAGCGAAACATCCTCTATCTTTCCAAGGTAATATCCCTTGTCAGTATAAACATCCAAACCTATGAGCTCTGTAATTTCTGTCAGCATATCAAATCCCGTCCATATAATCTATAAATTAATATTTAATCTTTTTTGAATTTTCTTACTGATTCAATAAAATTTCTGAATATATCATATCCATATTCTGTATTTTCAACTTCAGGGTGAAACTGAACACCATATATGGGTCTGTTTTTATGCCTGAAAGCCTGTATTTTACAGTTTTCCGAATATGCAAGGTGTATGAAATCTTCAGGCAGTTCCTTTACCTCATCATTGTGAGATTCCCATGCCACAAATTTTTCGGGTATGTTCATAAACAAATCATCCTTTTCCAGAACCTTTATTTCTGCCTTTCCAAATTCTGGCACCAATGCCGGACCTACCTTTCCGTTAAAATGCATTGCAATGTACTGTGCACCTACACAGATTCCAAGGACAGGTATTCCCATATCTATGTATTCTCCCTGTCTTCCAAGCATTTCAGCTTCATATGAAATGGACGGAGCTCCTCCTGAGAGAACTAGTGCATCCACACCTTCATCCATTATGGCAGAAATCTCCGTGTTGTTTGAAATTATTTTTGTTTCTACACCTAGATATTTCAATACCCTGTATTCCCTGTGAGTCCACTGACCACCGTTATCCACAACATATATTTTCATTGAAAAAGATAAGGTTAAAAGGTTTAAAAATTTTCAGAATAAACCCACTATCGTCCCGTCTTCAAGGAGATCAATCTTGTATGCAGCTGGTTCCTTTGACAATCCTGGCATCCGCATAATTTCGCCAAGTATGGGAACCACGAAGTTGGCTCCTGCAGAGATCTTGATTTCCCTCACAGTTACGGTGAAGTCCCTTGGAACATTGAGTGCCTTTGGATCATCAGATATTGATGACTGTGTTTTTGCCATGCACACAAATGCATTATCCATGCCAATCTTTTTAATTGTCCTGAGATCTTCTTCGGCATCCTTGGTGAATATGACACCCTTTGCACCGTATATGTTTCTGGCAACCTTTTCAATCTTGACTTCCACGGGATCGTTTATATCATATGTATAATTTATCTCTGGATCAGGATTGGAATCTGCTTTCTGCATGACTTTCCTGGCAAGATCCTCCCCACCTTCACCTCCTCTGGCAAAGACCTCTGATAGTGACCATGTGATCCTATCCACTGAGAGCAGATCCTCAAGCGCTGATATTTCCTTTTCTGTGTCCTTAGGAAACCTGTTGATTGCTACCGTTGGATCTATTCCAAACTTTCTCATGTTATTTACATGGAATTTGAGATTTTCATATCCCTTTTTCATGGCCTCGACATTTTCTTCGTCTGTGTTCTTTGCCCCACCATGGTACTTCATTGCCCTTATTGATGCAACAACCACTACGGCATTCGGCCTGAAATTACCCACCCTGGTAACTATATTGAAGAATTTTTCGGCCCCTAAATCAGACCCAAATCCAGCCTCGGTTACAAAATAATCCGAAAGTGATAGCCCAATCTTATCTGCCAGAATGCTGTTTGTTCCATGTGCAATGTTTCCAAATGGACCAATGTGAACAAATGCAGGGGTGTTTTCTGCGGTCTGAACCAGGTTTGGTTTTAGAGCATTTTTCAGCAATGCTGCCATTGCTCCAGATGCTCTTATATCCCTGGCTGTAACCGGTTTTCTGTCCCTCGTAAAACCTGCAATTATTCTTGAAATTCTATTCTTGAGGTCCTGATAATTTTCACTCAAGGCCATTATTGCCATAATTTCGCTTGCCGGAACGATGTCAAACCCATCTTCATACATGATTCCGTTTCCCTTGCCCAAACCTACAATAATCTGCCTTAGAGCCCTGTCATTCATGTCTATTGTCCTTCTCCATATAACCTTTCTTGAATCTATATGCGGTTCAAGATCATAGTATATATGATTATTTACCATGGCCGAAAGGAGGTTATGGGCAGATGATATTGCATGAAAATCACCGGTGAAATGAAGATTTATTTCTTCCATGGGCTGAACTGTTGATTTTCCACCACCGGTTGCACCGCCCTTTACACCAAATACAGGCCCAAGAGATGGTTCCCTAAGAGCCAGAATGCTTTTTCTGCCAAGCCTGTTTATTGCCATGGAGAGACCAATGGATGTTGTTGTTTTTCCCTCCCCTGCAGGTGTCGGAGTCATGGCTGTTACAAGTATCATCTTTCCAGTTCTCTTTTTCAAATCCTTCATTATCCCAAGATTTATCTTTGCCATATAGTTACCATACTGTTCCACGTATTCTCTGTTTATGCCTGCCATATCGGCTATATCCAGAATATTCTTCAGACTCATGATATCACCTCTAACGTTATTTTATTAACATATTCGAGAATTTCATCAGCCTCTTTTTTCATTCTTTCAATATTAGATTTCATATTCTCAACAAAATCCCTGTCCTGTATGGATTTCAGGTTTATCATAACATTCATTATTGCACCCATCATTGCTGAGTGTGCAAAATATGCTGAACATGCTCCATCAGTAATGGCATTCCTGTTTCCCTTTTCCGTAACAACCTTGGAAAGTTTCAAAACTTCAAGACATAACTGGGCAGTATTCATAGGAACTATGCTTGCCTTCTTTGTTGCTTCCTCAATTTTATTCTTTCTCAATTTTTCCAGTTCCGGCGTGTTCTTTGGAAGCTTGAGTGCCTCCATTATTTCATTGAATGCCTTTTCATCATCTTCCATGAGTTTCATCAATTTACTCCTCAATATATTTGCTTCCCTCACAATATTTTTCATTTCTTCTTCATATTCTGCATACCTCTTTTTACCAATGGTTAGGTTTGCGACCATTGATGATAATGCAGCGGCAACACTTCCTACCAGTGCACTTGCGGCGCCTCCGCCCGGAGCCGGAGATGGAGATGCCAGCTCATCCAGAAACTGGTTAATACCCTTATCATTTCCGAGCATCCCCTTTTTAAGTAGTTTATATTCTAGGATTTGGTCATTCCTGAAATTTTCCAGACGTAGATAATGGTTCATTGTCCTCCTCAACGCATCAATGGGAATCATTCCCACAATCTCTGAATTGGATATGAGAACACCTCTTCTCCGTGCTTCAAGTTTTACCAGTTCAAATGCCTTGTAAATTCCGGTTTGCTTATAGTTTACAAGGTTCATGGAAACCTGAACCTGATTTTTATCCTTCAGCTCAAATCCCAGTGCCCTGACATTTTTAAGGCCACCTGACCTTTCCCTGACTGATCTCGCAATCTTTCTGGCAATTTCTATGTCTTCTGTCCTTAGATCTACATTAAATGCAATGAGAAATTCCCTTGCCCCGATTATTGTTGCTCCTGCCCTTCCTATTTCCTGTGGCCCGTAATCAGGTTTCCACTTTTCTTCCTTTATATGTTCTTTAAGTTGCTCATACTGAAACTTTTCATTCCTTATGTTTGGAAGATCCTTCCTATCAGGCCTTTTTGCAGCATATTCATAAAGATATACGGGGATCTTCAATTCATTTCCCACCCTCTCCCCCAGTTGATTTGCCAGCTCAACACATTCTTCCATTGTTGTCTCAAACAGGGGTATAAATGGTATTACGTCAGATGCTCCAAACCTGGGATGGGCACCCTTGTGATTATCCATGTCTATGAGCTCAGATGCCCTCTTAATACCACGGAACGCAGCTTCTACTGCATATTCAATTGGTGATACAAATGTGATAACACTTCTATTATGATCAGGGTCCATCTCTATGTCAAGAATCATTACTTCCGAACGGAATGTTATGCTATTTACTATTTCATCAACAACTTCCTTTCTTCTTCCTTCACTGAAATTTGGGACACATTCAATAAGTTTCATTAAAAAACGTAATTGATTGAATGAATAAAAATCTATTTTTATTTAAAAAATTTAAAAAATTAGCCCTCAATTCTTGGTGCAAGCAGAAACATTCCCTCTCCCTTATCAGATGCAAATGTGAATTCAATCTTTACAGGATAATCTGTTCCAACATATACCTTAACATTTTCAGATGAGAGAGTCTTCATGAATCTCAGCAGATAATCAACAGGATATACACTCTTTGCCTCTGATGTTACATTGAATTCCTTTAGATTCTCCTTGGGAATGTTTAATTTTGTCTGATCCTCCTCTCCAGTTGAATATAGCATGAATTCATCCATTGTCACATGCAATGTTATGTTATCTGATATGCTTTCCGCAACCTTCAAACCGTCAAGAAATTCTTCGGTGGATATTACAACATAATTTGAAAGGTTTATTTGTGGAACCTTTGGAACGGTTATGCTTGATGGATCGATAGTTGACATCGTCCTTGTCAGATAATTAAGATTGATTGTAATTTTACTGTCCTCCTTGATGAGTTCAACAATATCGGACGTTTTTGCTGCCTTAAGAAAATCCTTGAATTTTTCCAGATCTATTCCTATTTCTGTATCATCTGGAACATCATATTCCCTGAAATCCTCTTTTTTCATTTTTAATGTTATCATGGCCACATGTGCAGGATCAACAACCTTTATCTGCAACCCTGTTTTTGAAAATTCAAATTTAGCTTCAGAAACCATTGTTAATAGGATATCAATAATTTCTTTCAGGTCCTTTACATCGATTTTAATGTTCATTACCATCACTTTTTTAATAATCTAAAAACAATATATAAAATCTTTTTTCCTTACTTTTATATTATTCAGCAATTTATAATTTTTATATTTATATATAATGAAATCAATATTTCAAAAATATATAGATCATTATGAAATTAACTTTTTTCAGAGAAAAACGAAAAGATTAATTTTTTTATTAACATTCAAGGGTTCATGGATGTTAGATGTAGAAAACATATGAAAACATTCATTCCAGGAGAGGAACACTCTGCAAAGCATGTCAGTTCTGGAAATATGACGGTTTTATCGACACCTTCACTTATTGGTTTTGTGGAGAATGCTTCAAGGGAAATTGCAGAAGAAAATCTTACTGAGGAGTTCACAAGCGTAGGTACCATGATCAACATTAAACATATCAGAGCAAGTAAAATAGGTCAGGGCATCGACGTTCACATAATACTTCTGAATTCAGAAAATGGAAGGTTCACGTTTTATTTCGAAGCATTTTCAAATGGAAAGAAAATAGCAAGTGGAACGCACGAACGGGCAATTGTAAACAAGACAGATTTTCTGAAAAATCTATGAATATTCTCAGAGAATCATTTTTTATTTTTGACAGCATTTCATTTGCAAAGCAGAGATCACTGAAAAGAAGGGGCATTGTAAACTGGGATGATCTGTACATCAATGGAAAAAACCATTTTTCAGATAAAAGATGGGAAGGAATAGAAAGAGAGGTAAAAATATGCATTGAAAATTATAAAAACAAAAATCTGAATTTTTTTAAAACGTTCCTGGATGAGAAGTATCATTTTCTTCTGCTTGATGATTTCTCTGATTATGCGATATTTCTTGACATTGAAACAACAGGAATACGCGAGAATAATGAGATAACAATGATTGGAATATCCGATAATCATAAGAGGTACAGAGTATTTCTAAAGGATATCAATCTCAATGAAAATAATATTGGGGAAATACTGAAAAGATATCCCATTGTTGTAACGTTTTTCGGAAAGAATTTTGATATTCCATTTATCAGGAAAAATTTCCCCGGACTTGCAGATATAATAGATTCGCTCATAAACATTGATCTGTATTATTTAAGTAAAATGGTTGGATTCAAGGGTGGACTCAAAAGGATTGAAAAACAGGTAGGCATATTGAGGGAAAAGGAAATTGATGGCATGTACGGGTATGATGCAGTACTTTTATGGAAAGACTATCTGAATGGAAACAAAGATTCTATGATTAAACTGATAAGATATAACAGGGCCGATGTGATTAATCTTGTCGATATTTCCGAATACATGCTTGAAATTTTCTATGAAATGTATATCAAAAACCTTCGATACCCCTATCCCTGAAATTGTTGAACATTGAGGGATCAAGGACCTCAAACCCCTGGTTCATGAATGCTTCATCAAATCGGTGGTCGGGTGTAAGAAGATATACATAATTTATATTTTTCAATTCAACATACCTGCCTATTTTTCTTCTTATTTCCCTGCTGTTATAATATTCTATGCATTCCTTATATATCTGCAGCTGTCTGAGGGTTTCCCCGAAGCTCTTTATTTTGCTTTTTATCTCTATTACAAACTTAAGATTGAATTCACCGCTTATTCTCTGTTTTGGGAATTCATAAAAATAATGGATATTGATAACATCGTCGGGATAATATCTTTTGCATAGTGATACTTCCCCCTTAATCTCCGAATCCAGTATCCTGAAATTTGCAACGAGATTGGAATTTTTCAATTTTTCATTTACCATGCTTACAAATTTATTGTAGTTTGAAATAAGGCTTATATTGATAGAATCGTGTATTTCATTGAAATCCTCGGAATCAGAGAATCTTGGACCCTTCATTGTTTCCTTTATTGTGATATTATATTTATTATATTTCATTTATCATCGATATTTAAAATTTTAAATAGTTAGGGTTTATCTTGTCTTCATGGTTAAGGTAAAGATTTACATTGAATATAAGGAAGGCGTTGAGGATCCAGAGGCGCTCACTGTAAAAAAATCCCTATCCCTTCTTGGATTTGAAGGTATCAACAGTGTAAAAATTTCAAAGGTATATGAAATGGAAATTGAGGGAAATAAGAATAGTGCAAGGAAAAAGGCAGTGGAAATATGTGAAAAACTCCTTGCAAATCCTGTAATTCACAGATATGAGGTGAATGTGGATTGACAGATTTTTATGAAAGGGTTGATAAAAGATTTCCTGTATTTTTGATAAAAATTAGAGATATGAATATTAAAGAACTTCAAAAGCTCAGCCGGGATCTCGGGCTTTCATTGAACAGGGATGAGATGATTAGGATCAGATCATATTTCAGATCCTTAGACAGAGACCCAACTGATGTCGAGATACAGGCCATTGCCCAAGCATGGAGTGAACATTGTTGCTATAAAAGTTCGAAACATGTATTGAAAAAATATATAATAGGAATTGATTCCCCAAAAGTATTTCTTACGGGTGAAGATGCTGGTGTTGTCGAACTTGATAATGATCATGTTTACGTATTCAAAATGGAAAGTCACAACCACCCAAGCGCAGTAGAACCTTATGGTGGTGCAGCCACGGGAGTGGGGGGTATAATAAGGGATGTGCTTTGCATGGGAGCAAAACCAATTGCACTGGTTGATTCCCTCTTCTTTGGAAATTTTGACTATCCTGAAAAAAGGCTACCAAAAGGTATGAAAAATCCAAGATTCATATTCAACGGTGTCATTTCCGGCATCAGGGATTATGGAAATAGAGTGGGTATTCCTACGGTTTCCGGAATTACATATTTTGATCCAGGATATGCAACGAATGTCCTTGTAAATGTTGGATGTGTGGGAGTCTGTAGAAAGGAAAATGTGATAAGGAGTATGGTAAATAAACCGGGTGTGAACCTTGTACTGGTCGGTGGAAAGACCGGCAGAGATGGCATTCACGGTGTCAATTTTGCAAGCAGGTCATTCAGGAGTGGGGAAAAAGTAGAGAAGACTGCGGTTCAGCTTGGAAATCCTATCATAAAAGAACCTCTCATACATGCAGTTCTTGAAAGTGTTGATAAAAAACTTATACATGGAATGAAAGACCTCGGAGGTGGAGGGCTCTCAAGTGTAGTAGGTGAGATGGTTCTGGCAGGAAATGTTGGGGCTGAGGTTCACCTGGAAATGATACCCCTCAAAGAAAGGGACATGGCCCCATGGGAAATATGGATAAGTGAATCCCAGGAAAGGATGATGCTGGCGGTTGAAGATGATAAATTGAAGGAACTTCTTGAAATATTCGATATCTGGGATGTGGATGCTACGGTCATAGGAAAGACCATTGAAGATGAGAAATTGATTCTTTATTACAGGGATCTGAAGGTTATGGATCTGGACACGCATTTCATAACTTCAGGACCGGTTTATTGCAGACCATATAGAATTGAATATCCAGGAATGAAATCATACCAGACAATCCCGCCTGAGCCAGATTACAAAAAACTCTTCAGAAATATTTTATCCAGTCCAAATGTAACAAATAAATCCTACATAATAAGGCAGTATGATCATGAGGTTAAAGGGAGTACAGTATTAAAACCGTTAACCGGAAAACTCGGTCTGGAAACCCATTCCAATTCATCTGTAATAAAACCATTTGAAAATAAGAATGTTGGTCTGGCGATAACATCAACATCAAATCCAAGAACCATGAAAATAGATCCATACAGGGGTTCAAAGGGTATTGTGGATGAAGCCATCAGGAACCTTGTATCATCAAATGCTGTTCCTCATTCGCTTGCAGATAATCTAAACTTTGGGAATCCAGAGGATCCATCAGTTATGGGCCAATTGTATGAGGCTGCAAGAGGACTGGGTGAAATAGCGAGATATTTTGATTTACCCTATGTTTCTGGAAATGTAAGCCTGTATAACCAGACAAATAGAAAATCAATTCCACCAACGCCGACACTGATGGGTATAGGGGTTGTTAAGGACATAAAAAGTGTTGTAACAGTTGACATTAAAAAGGAGAATTCAGTATTATATCAGATAAATCCGACATTTTCAGAAATGGGTGGTTCATTGTATTATGATATGTATGAATATGAAAGTTCAGTGGTTCCTGATGTAAATGCCGATATGTTGAAAAAGGCCATGGAAAATTTGCTCAGTGCAATGGAAAAGGGTTTGATTCTCTCCTGTCATGACATTTCGGATGGGGGGCTGGCCATAAGTCTTTCTGAAATGGCCATTGGTGCAGATATTGGTATGGATATCAATCTGGCCGATATCCAGAATATAAGGACAGACTTTAAATTATTTTCAGAATCAAATTCAAGGTGGGTTGTTGAAATTGATCAGAAAAAAGAAAAGGAATTCCTGAAAATCATGGAAGGAACTTATGTGATCAGACTGGGGTACACAGGTGGTAGAGAACTGACAGTAAAGGATGGGGATAGAAAGATATTAAGCATGGATCTGGAAGATATAAGGAATATCTGGAACACGGTTCCAAGGTGATTGAATATGAAAACTGAAGATATCAGGATTGCATTGCTGAGAATAGAGGGCACAAACTGTGAAGATGAATCTTTAAATGCCCTGAAATCCATGGGCGCAAGGCCGGAACACGTTCATCTGAATGAACTGATAAGGAAAAAAAGGAATCTGGAAGATTACCAGATGCTATTCATTCCGGGCGGTTTTTCTGCTGGAGATTATATAAGGGCGGGTATAATATTTGCTGCAAGAATAAAGGCAACAATAAAAAATGATCTTTTAAAATTCATTGAAGATGAAAAGATAGTTCTTGGAGTATGCAACGGTTTTCAGGTTCTCACGGAACTCGGTATACTCCCCGGAATAGAAAATCTCTGGGAAGAACATCCAGGTGCAGTCCTTGCACCCAATATATCAAATAAATTTGAATGCAGGTGGATATATCTTAAAAAAGAAAGGAGTGTTTGCCCGTTCAATGAAACGCTTCCTGATAAGGTTTTCAGCATGCCAATAGCTCATGCAGAGGGAAGGTTCATGCTCCCTGAAAACAGGGAAAAATATCTGCTGGAAAAAATGATAGATAATGGCCAGATTGCATTCAGATATGTGGATAGGGAAGGAAATTTTGAGGGATATCCATGGAATCCAAACGGATCACTTTATAACATTGCGGGATTATGCAACATGACTGGAAACGTAATTGGTATGATGCCTCATCCTGAAAGGGCATTCTTTGATTTCCAAAATCTTGAATTCTGGAGAGGGAACAGTGAGACCCCGGGTAGATATATATTTGAAGGTATATTGAAACACATATCAAGGAAATTCTGATTTCAAAATATTAATATGTGTATGGATTATAGGTATTAAATGGCATATACCTTCCCTCTGGAAAAATTTGCTAAAAAGAAAAATTACAGATGGTATATTTTAAGTGTGGTATTAATAGGGGCATTCATGTCGGCCCTGGATCTTAATTTGATGTATATAATAAATCCAACGCTTCAAAAAGTTTTTCATCAGCCCCTTTACATTGTTGAATGGGCTTCCCTGGCATATCAGTTAACCCTTACTGCACTTCTACCGGTTATAGGTAGAATCTCCGATATAAAAGGGAGAAAAAAATTCTACAACACGGGTTTTGTTATATTCATAATAGGCTCAGGTATGGTCGGTGTTGGGCTTTCAATGACATGGGTTATAGGATGGAGGGTTATACAATCTATAGGAGCAGCTTTTTTGCAGAGCAACAGCATTGCAATAATCTCGGCAAATTTTCCTGGTAATGAAAGGGGCAGGGCGATAGGCATACAGGGGGCTGTACAGGCTATAGGTATGTCGATAGGACCATCATTCGGAGGTTTTATTGTTCAAAATGTAGGCTGGAATTTTGCATTCTACATAAATGTACCTGTTGGTATTATTGGGACAATCCTTGCACTTCTTATACTTCCGGAATCCAGAACGGAGGGTAAAAAAGAAAAAATCGATTACATTGGTGCATCATTATTTACGGGATTTCTGATAATATTTCTGTATAATTTTTCAATGAGTTCACAGTCTGGATATTCGCCAATACAACTATACCTTCTTTATGCTGTTTTTATAATACTGTTAATTGTATTCATTATACATGGTTTGAGAAATGAATACTGCATAATTGATTTCTCTCTTTTCAGGAATCTTGAATATGTTACAGGAAATATTACAGGATTGCTTTCGTACCTGATCATCGGTGCATCACTTTTCATGCTGCCCTACTATCTTGAATACGTTTTAAATTTTAAGGAGATGTTTGCAGGTACCATTATAATTACTGTTCCTGTATTTATGGGGATAGGCACTCCTCTGAGCGGGTTTATTGCTGACAAGATAGGGTACTACAAACCCAGCGTTACCGGATTTTTCCTGATAATAATAGGAACCGTCTTGTTATCCTTCAGTTCCCAGGGAAGCAGCATTCTTTACATTTTAATATCCCTTTCAATTCTTGGTTTCGGTATGGGTCTTTTCACAGCACCCAATAACAGCTCAGTTATGAGCATTTCACCTCCGGGAAAGCTTAGCCTCGTGGGTGGTTTCCTGAACATGATGAGAAGCCTTGGAAATATATTCGGCATTGCAATTGCCACATTCATATTCGAACTTTATGCACATGAATCTGTTATAGGTAAAACGGTCCAGAAGTCTCTTATATTTATTGGATACCACAATGTTATGATGGCAATGTTTGTCATATCAATCATCGGATTTGTATTAACATTGGTAAGAAGGACATCCGGTAAGGGAAGGATCATACACCTTCCAGAAGTTTAATTTCTATTCTATTTTTGAATCATCCACAATCTCAATCACATAACCATTGATAAGTGCATCAACAACTTTGGCCCTGGCCCTCATAACATCGGACCACAAAGTTTTTCTTGATATTCCAAGTTTTTCTGCAGCCTCTTCCTGCGTGAGGTTATCCATATCAACGAGCTTCAGGGCCTGCAGTTCCGAATAGAAAAGGAGAACCTTTCCTTTTGGTGGTGAATTTGCAGGTATGAATATCTGTGAATAGGGAGAAATGTTTATCCATCTCCTACCCCTTCTTCTACCTCGCCAGGGCATCATGATTTTACATTATTAATATAAATATTTATAATTTTATCTTTGAAGAAATGATATGAATATGAAATAAATTACAATTACTGAATAAAGGATTGTTTCCATTATTCCAATGCTCTTTATTTTTCTGAATTTGAAATATGAAAGACGAAAAATTGATATGATGAAAATGTGAGTAAAAATTATTGAAAGAGCAAATGGTATGAGATTGTATAATGAATAAGAAAATTTCTTTTTAATGAAAGATTTCACAGCAAATTCTGCACCATAAAGATATAGAAACAATAATATGGAATTTTCAGTAAAGTTGATTCCTGAGAAATGAAGAGATAAAAATACCATAAAAACCTGACCCGATAATCCTGTCAATGTTACCAGATAATTGCTGTATCTCTTATGTTTAAATAAATAGGATATAAAAAATAGGAGATATGGAATGATTATATAACAATAAAGTATAATGGAAAACACTGAAAATATGATACCCACAAAAATTAAAATATCTGATGTTTTATCCATTTCTTTTAAATTTAAGTCAAACAAAGCAAGACCTGCAAAAACAGGAATCCAGAATATTATTAAAGAAAGATTTAATTTAATGTTTAATGAATAGATCATCACGATTAAAAAGCTTAAGGAAGTTGTAATCCACCCACCATATTCCCTTGATATTTTCATTTTTATTCAGAATAGAATCGGGTTAAAAATTATTTTTCATGCCCATTTCTTAGATATTTCTTGCTAAAGCTTCGGAGTTTGTTGCTGGTCTTTTCATCACCCTGAGTGGAGGTTCATTAAACAGCAACATTTGGCTGGCTTTGACATTTAATACTCATATATAAAGAATACTTCGATGTTCCTTGAGGCATTCGATTTGCTTTAAATTCAAAACCACAGTTTTTGTATATGAATACTGAACCGTGCCTGTTATTTTTATCTATATATTTACACCTTGAGCATCTCTGTGATGTATGTTTCGTATTTATATATACTACAATCTTACCTGTATCCTCTGCCTTGTATTCTATTAACATTTACAGTTCTTCTGGTGAACATGATCAAGGTATTTTCCTGAATTTTCTGCCCTGACCATTCTGTATCATTCAATAAAATATAATGTTCAGAAAAATTTATAAATAATTATTAAGATAATTTAAAACATGAAAATACTATACAGAAGAAAGGAAAAAGGGGTAAGTGCTGTTATTGGTACCATTCTGATGGTCGCAATTACCGTCGTAGCCGCAGCTGCTGTATTTACATACATTTCAGGATTTTTCTCATCCAACCCCAACAAACCATCGTCTCTTTTACTCAGTGAATCAACGAACTATGCTCCAAACATGGTATGGGTCTGGGCAAACTTCACCGTAACACAGGGATCAGTTAATGTTCCGTTCATAGTTGAGATTGTTAATAAAACCACCGGGCAGATGCTCTATTCTATAATAATAAGTAGCATAAATGTAACAGGACCACCAAAAGGTAAGCCAGGATATGAAATTCCATTCAAGGTTACAGGCGTAACACCATATGCCACAGCATACATAAATATATATGACAACAACCAGAATGGAAAACTTGATACGGGCGATGCATTTGATATCGGGTTCTATGCAGTATCTGTGAAAGGAGCAGCACCATCGTTACATACAAACATACTTGATCAGTGGGAAGTACAGATAATTTACAACGGACAGCCACTCTACCAGTACCAGTTTGATTTCTAAAATAATAAAAATTTTTAAAAAATTTTAATTTTTATTTTCAAATTTTGCCCACCATTCATCCACCATTTTCTGTATTTCCTTTATTTTTTCGGGATTCTGGAAAAGATGTCTGAACCTTCCCTGGGGCTTGAAGTATTCCTCAACAGGCTTTCTCTGCTTTGGCACGTATGTTAATTTCATTTTTAAAAAGTCACCATTTTCAATTTCCCACAGGGGAAAAATACCCGTCTCCGTTGCAAGTCTCATTATTTCCACTGTTTTGGATGGATCATGTCTCCAGCCCGTTGTACAGCTGGATATGGCATGTATGAACTTGGGACCCTTTATTTTAAGGGCCTTTTCTATTTTCATCTTCATGTCTGGCAGGAATGCAGGGTTTACGGTTGCAACATAAGGTATTTTGTGTGCTGCCATTATCTCCGCAATTGGCTTTTTAAATTCGTTCTTTCCTATTATATTGTATGGACCTACCTGTGATGTTGTTGTCCATGCACCAAAGGGTGTCGATGAGGATCTCTGAATTCCTGTGTTCATATATGCCTCATTATCATACATCACATAAAGAATATCATGACCTCTCTCTGCCATGCCACTGAGGCTCTGTAAACCAATGTCAGATGTCCCTCCATCTCCTCCAAATATTATTATATTCGTTCCTTCCCTTTTTCCCTGGGCCTTCAATGCCGCATCTATTCCACTTGCAACAGCACTGGCATTTTCAAATGCAACATGAATCCATGGCAACCTCCATGATGAGTGGGGATAAGGTGTTGAAAACACTTCAAGACATCCCGTTGCATTGACAATTATAGTATTGGGTCCTGCTATTTTAAGAACCCACTTTACTATTATCGGTGCAGCACATCCTGCACATGCTCTGTGACCGGGTGCAAAAAATTCCTGATTTTCGTAATTCATAATGGTCCCTCCACTTCATAAACTGCATCTTCATCCACATTTATCCACTGTATTTCCTTTACACCCCTATTTTCAGCTTCCTTTGCCCTGTTATAAATTTCTATATAATCCTCCACCCTGATGTCTCTGCCTCCAAGGCCAAGAATGAAGTTCAGTATCTTTGGTTTTTTCTCAATGTTATTGTAAGATGCAACAAGTTCCGTGAAAATTGCTCCTGCAAAACCTATTGATATATTTCTGTCAACAACCGCAACAATTCTGGCATTTTTTGTTATTTCCACTAGCTCCTCTTTCGGAAATGGCCTGAATACAGATAACTTTATTAGACCTACCTTTTCCCCCTTTTCTCTGAGTTTTCTTATCGCTTCCCTTGCGGTACCTGTCATTGATCCCATAGAAATTAAAAGTATATCGGCATCTTCATTCATGAACCCAGAAACTTTCCTGTATTCCCTTCCAAATATATTTTTGAATTCTTCAAATGCTTCATCTATGACCTTTTTAGAATGTTCCATTGCTACAAACTGTGAATACCTGAATTCCATGTAATGCTCTGGAAATACAAATGCACCAAACGTTGATGGCTGGGAAGGATTCAACGTCGGATATTTCTGTTCTGGAGGCCCAAGATATTTTTCAACCAGAGATTCATCCGGAACATCCACAGGTTCCATCGTGTGCGTTAAAACGAATGCATCCATACCCATCATGGCCGGTAGAAGAACCCTTTTATCCTCTGCAACCCTGAATGCTATTAAAGATAGGTCAAGGGCTTCCTGATTATTTTCAGCATAGAACTGTAGCCATCCAGAATCCCTCTGGGCTATAGTATCTTGCTGTTCAGCCCATATGTTCACAGGAGCTGACAGCGCCCTGTTTCCTATTGCCATGACAATGGGCAACCTCATTCCACTTGCTATGAATAAAACTTCGTGCATCAAGGCAAGTCCCTGACTCGCAGTTGCTGTCATGGTTCTTGCACCTGTAGCTGCAGCCCCTATAGCTGCAGAAAGTGCAGAATGCTCACTCTCTACTGGTATGAATTCAGCCTTCATTTCCCCATTTGAAATAAGTTCTGACACCTTTTCAGGAAACAGCGTTGATGGAGTTATGGGATATGCTGGAATTACCTGTACCTTTGCAACCTTGGCCGCATATGCAGTTGCCTCATTTCCCTTTAACATCATCATGACCATCTTATTTCTCCTCCCTTACAAAATCAATTGCCTTTGTCGGGCATTCATTGACGCATATCCCGCAACCCTTGCAATACCTGTAATTTATTACAGGAATCTCCATCTTAACAAGTTTTGGATTCGCTACCGGATAATTTTCTCCTGGCTGTTTCTCGATTGCTGGCTCCGGACAGTAGTTCCAGCATATCATGCACCTTATGCATTTTTCATATTTTATCACAGGTTTAAATGTTCTCCATGATCCTGTCTCCTCAAGTGCAGTGCTTCCCGGTTCAGTAATAACTACACCTCTTGTAATTTTCATTTTTTACCACCCCAAAACAGTTCTTTTATATGATTCATAAGCAGCGTTAGCATTTTCCTCGGCCTTGGCCGGGGCTGAATCCCTTATGGCCTTGGATATGGAATCGATCTTTACATTCCCAACAGCCTTTGAATATGCACCTAAGATCGCCGTATTCACAATGGGTGAAGATTTGGAACCAAGTCCAAATTCCACGGCCACTTCTGTTGCATCAACTACGGCAACCTTAAAATCTTTATAATTGAAATCGGAAGGTTTTTTCTGCGTGTTGAGAATCAGATAGCCTCCCTTTTTCAATCCCCTGGTCACATCGAGATCCTTCATCAGTGATGTGTCCAGAACCACAACGGCATCGGGATTGTATATGTACATCTTAATGTCTATTTTTTTATTATCTATCCTTGTATACGCTTCGACCGGAGCACCTCTCCTTTCAACACCAAAAAATGGAAATGACTGTACATCATTGCCCTCGTAAAATGCGGCTGTGGCAAGAATATTTGCAGCAGTCACTGCACCCTGACCTCCCCTTCCATGAAACCTTATTTCGAACATAGTGTTCTGTAATTCCTAACATAAATTTAAAGCTTTGTTATTTTTATTCTTTAATTTATATTCATTAATCACCTCACTGAAAAGTATATATAATAAAAATTTATTGAGCATATCACAAAGGAGGTCTAATTATGGCAGAGAATAAAACAGAAGAAAACGTGGTATTTATAGGGAAAAAACCAACAATGAACTATGTGATTGCAGTTGTAACACAGTTTAACAACGGAGCAAAGAGCGTTGTCCTGAAGGCAAGAGGAAAAGCAATAAAGAAGGCCGTCGATGTCGAGGAAGTCGTAAGAAACAGGTTCCTGAACAATTTAAACATAAACTATATAGTGGCCTTATCTACAGAGAAAATTAAAACCGATGACGGCAAGGAAAGCAACGTTTCATCAATTGAGATAACCCTTAAGAGATAAAGGGGAAATCCCCTTTTTAAATTTATTTGGTGACATGTATGAAGAAGTTATTTGATGTTGAAATTATTAAGGATGGAGATCTGTTTATTGCCAGAATAACTATGCCAGATGGAGACACAAATACCATAGAAAGTGAGGATATTGAGGAATTGTTGGATCACCTGAATTCGGAACTGGAAGATAAATTTTCAAATATCTAAAATTAAAATTATTTGAGATTTAAATAAATATCAATTTCAATCCATTTTAAGGATTTTTCATTTAAAAAATTGATATTAATTTCACGGCTCGATTCATTCTTAATATATATTTAATCAAGTATTCTTTTAACAAGATCTTCCGGATTATAAAAAAGTATATCTTCATAATTCTGTCCTGTTCCTAAAAAAATTACTGGTTTTTTCAAGACATAAGTAAGACTTATCGTTCCACCACCTTTGGCATCTGCATCTACCTTTGTAAGGATTACGGCATCAAAACCTATCTCCCTTTCAAAAACCAATGCCTGTTCTATGATGTCATTACCTGCAAGTGAATCCCCCACAAATACGGTTAGATTTGGCTTTGCAACCCTCTTAATCTTCTTCATTTCTTCCAATAGATTTCTATTTGTTTGCATCCTTCCTGCAGTATCTATTATTACCACGTGCTTTCCTCTTGCCCTAGCGTGCTCTATGGCATCGTATGCGACACTAGCAGGATCAGATCCTGCTTGATGCTTTATGAGTGTAACATTAAGGTTTTTGGAATGATGTTCAAGCTGATCGATAGCACCGGCCCTGAACGTATCTGATGCTGATATTACAACAGAAAAATTGTTTTTTATTAGAAGATTTGCCAGTTTTGCTATGCTTGTAGTTTTACCTGTTCCGTTGACGCCCAGAAACATTATAACATATGGCTTTGATGAATTTTTAACATTCTCCAATATATCAATTTTGCCAACATTGAGGATCTCTAACAATGTTTCCTTTAAAATGGAATCTATAAGCTTTTCAATGTCTGTACCAAATTTCACCTTTTTGTTGGTAAACTTTTCCTTTATTTTATTTTTTATTTCTTCAGCAACATCATATGCCACGTCACTTTCAAGAAGAGACATTTCCAGATCATTCAAAATTTCATCCAGTTTTCTTTCATTTATTTTCTTTCCAAAACCCTCCGTAAATACCTCTTCCTGAATTATTTCCTTCTGATCTTCCTCAACCTTTTTCTTAAAAATGTTAAATTTTTCCTTAAGCCCCTTGAACATTCTTGTTCCTTCCAGTCATCTCAGAATAAATCCTTTCCAGTTTATCCTGAACTGCATTGTACTGGTTGCTTAATTTTTTAAGTTCATCCATTGCCTTATTTTCAACAGATTTAAGATCATTAATCCTATCATTGAGTATTTCTATTGCCCTTTTAATGTCATACTCCACATAAATATCAGAACCTATCCTTATAAGTGTACTTTTCAGCTGAGTTGTCCTTAAAGATATGTATGTTGATGAACCCGCATCCATATAGATATCATTTTCTTCTGAACTGGAATATCCATTCAATGTTTCAATGGTACCGTTATGTTCATCAATCTGCTCCTTAATTATCTCCAGCTGGAGGTTTAAACCCTCTATCTGTTTCTTCAGTATTTCCGACGCCTCTATGAGCTGATTCAAGATTTTATCATTTTCCATTTATTTCACCCTTTTTTAAATGATATAAAACAACCGGATTCTTAGCATTTTCTGGATCCAGAACATCCACCTTTTCTATTTTTAATTCCCTTCTCTTTTTTCCATAATTACTTCCTAGGAGACAGTAAAATCTTTCCAGGGCGTCATCCTTATCCTTTGCAACTATTTCCTTGTTAATCTGTATATATTTCTTCCCATTCTTCATGTATCCCTCAACTCTGTATGAAATCATTTTTTATCGCCTCCGGAAAATTTTGCCTTTGATGATTTTAATGCCGCAAGACCCGGCATACTTTCTCCCGATAAGAAACTTATAAGCGCACCTCCACCTGTGCTCACATGGGTAAACCTCTTTTCAATATCAAGCTTTGATATCACGGAAATCGTGTGACCACCTCCGGCTACTTTAAATGCCTGGGTTTCTGCCACAGTTTTGAATATTTCGACCGTTCCGAGTGAAAAGTCAGGAATTTCGTATACTCCCATCGGACCGTTTAATATAATTGATTTAGCATTTTCAATTTCCTTTCTGAAAATTTCGATTGTGTTCATTCCTATGTCAAATATTGGATATTCTATCGGCAACTCATCTATATTAACTTCATACCTTTTGTTTTCTTTATTTATCGCAAAATCTACTGGAAGAATTATCATGTCAGCATACCTTTCATAAATTTCCTTTGATAGATTTACGAGATTTTCATAATCAGGCAATTCCTTCTTCAGAAAATCTATGTTGATTTTACCAATATTGATACCCTTTGCAACTAGAATTAAATTTGCAACCAGACCCCCCGCTATTAATTTATCCACTGTGCCCTTTTCAAAAAAGTTCTTTGCTACCTTAAGAGAATCATCCACCTTTGCACCCGCAAGGATAGCTAGTTTTGGTCTGGTATTATCATTCAGAAATTTTGATAACATTGATATTTCTTTATCCATTAAAAGCCCTGCAACATTTGGGATATCTTCTGAAAAGCCGACAAGCGTGGTCTGTGGCCTGTGAATCGCAGCAAATGCATCATTTATAAAGTAATCAAATAGCGGTGAGAGTTTTTTTACGATGTGTGACTTCCTCTGGATACTTATGGGTTCCTCAGCAAGAACGACATCTTCTGAGTAAAAACGTGTATTTTCAAGTAATAATATTTCCCCATCTTTCATTTTTCTGATCTTTTCGATAACAAAATTTTCAAAAAGACCATCAACGTATTCCACCGGCCTTCTAAGAAGCCTTGACAGAACATCTGCATGATTTTTTGTAGTTGTAAAGTCCTTTTTACCTGGTCTGCTTTGATGGGCCAGTATGACCACCTTGGCACCGGATAATCTTTTAATTGTATCCAGATGGGCAAGAAACCTGGAAACATCGGTTATTTCACCTGTTTCAGTATTAATTGGAGAATTTAAATCCAATCTTAATAAAACCCTTTTACCGGAAAAATCAAAATCTTCCATAGTAAAATAATCTTTCATGATTAGAGAAATTGCAATATCATTAAAATTTTTTTCTTTTTTAATATTTTATTGTGTAATAATTATATAATAAAATATTTCCATTTACTTTTATATTTTTGTCTTTAGCTTAATAATCTTTTTTCCTTTAACTTTTACTATTAAAAATATTAAGGACAATGATGCTAAATCAATAATCACTGCAATTACACATCCTCCATAACAAACTATTTGAATTTGATATAATTGTCAAGGAAGTCTTTGATCTAAAAGTTAGTAATTTGTTTATATTCTCCCATTAAAAGTAATAGTTATTGATGATGTTTAAAATGTATCAGTTATTCCTTCCTGAGACCTGGAGACCGTCTCTCTCCTCATGAATGGATTTTCATTTAAATGCAACGATTGCCTTTTTGAGTTTACTTTGACATGTGAACTGATATTCATTATCGCTTTTGGAAAATATTCCATATCATTTCTGTAGAGGTTTAATGAATATATCCATTCTCATTGCTGGGAACATTCTTTCGAATAAATGTTTATAAGGATTTAGATTTGTTCCATAAAATGGGAATCAATTTCAGGATAACATTTTTAATCAAACTTTTAAAAATATTTATATATTAGAAGTATATAAATAATATATATAGGGTGTTGAGGGATGGTTGAAAAATTTCAGGAACCGCTTGTACTACCAAACTTTATTTATAAGATATGGTTTACAAGGATTAAGGATAAACTGGATGTTGAAATTGATTATGACATACTTCAAATTTTGATTAAGACATATTACACAAGAAGTACATGGAAATGGCAGAGAGCATATAATAACATCAAAAAGATATTCAACAAGAAGGGGTTTAATGACCGACAATCAGAGGAATATACAAAGATGATAATCAGGATATTTGATAATTATGGAACAAAATACCGAACAGATGAAATTGAGGAAATATGAATTAATAAAAGTACTGTCAAATTTGGAAAATCAAAATAAAAGAAATGTTTATTTTGAACAGTATTCAACGGATGTTGATATTGCTGTAGATATTCTTTATACGGCATTTAAAGACATAGTTGGCAGGGATGTTGCGGATTTTGGTTGTGGTAACGGGATATTTTCCATAGGTCTATCCATTATGAATGCCAAAAAAGTTTACTGTGTTGAGATGAATAACATTATAGAAATAGCCAGAAAGAATGCAAATAATTTAAATTTACAGAACATTGAATTCCTGAAAATTGATGTAGAAAAATTCGATTTAAATGTTGACACCGTAATAATGAATCCACCTTTTGGATACAGAAACAGGGGTCTGGATATGAAATTTTTCAATTCGGCTATGAAAAATTCAGACAACATATACTTTCTGTATACTTCAAGGGGAGAAGATCATCTGAAAAAAGTATTTGGGAATTACATGATGAAAGATTTTTCCATTTACAGAATAAAAAATTATAAATTGATGATTCCATTTTCTTATGCATTTCATGAAAAAGTTAAAAAATATATTGATGTATCACTGTATTTGGCGAAGGTGATTTGAGTGGAAGGAAAGTTTGTTGTGCCAGGGGAATACATTGGAAACATAGAGGAATACATACCGGGTCATAATGTAATGGAAGAAAATGGAAAACTGTATTCCAAAGTTGTTGGAATTGCAAAAATAGACAAGGAAAATATGACAGTCAGCATTAGGCCACTGAATCCAGTACCTGAACTGAAGCCAAGGCAGATTGTTTATGGTGTGGTGAATGAGCTATATTCTGATTTTGTGCTGGTATCCGTCATGTGGATTGAAAACGAAAGAAGACAGATAGTAGGTTCAAAACAGGATGGGGTTATTCACATATCCAAGGTTTCACAGGATTATGTTGAAGATATAGGAAAAATGTTCAGAATAGGGGATATAGTAAGGGCAAGGGTAATAAAATCAAAACCATCCCTTCATTTATCTACATCAGAACCGGAACTTGGTGTTATAAAAGCATTATGTATGAAATGCAGAAGTCCATTAATAAGAAAAGAAAAGGTTCTTTACTGCGAGAAGTGCAATAGAATAGAAACCAGGAAGATATCAACATTATATGGAAATATTAAAATAAAACTTTTAGATAGAGATAATGGAGAGAAAAAGGATGAACAGAAAGAACAGGGAACTGGAAAGAATCAATGAAGAAATTAAAAGGTTGAGAGAAGAGTTGGATGAAGTAAAAACCATGATGTATGGATTGGTACAGATGGTATTTGATGATGACGAAGATGATGATAAGAATGTTTATCCAAATACGTGAGGTGAATTAAATGGCAATGCCAATGAAGGTTATTGAGGATATGTTAAATAAAAGAATATCAATTCTGATGAAAGACAACAGGGTACTTGAAGGAGTCCTTGTGGGGTATGATGAATACATGAATATAATAATCAAGGAAACCGAAGAAAAGATGAATGATTCCATTAAAAAACTTGGTCTTGTTGTTGTTAGAGGTAGCAATATCCTGAGAATTGCAACTGTGTGAATATGGTAAGATGTAAGGATTGTGGCGGAGAGATTGACGAGAATACTTTCATTTGCAAGAAATGTGGAAGAAAATATACAAGAGAGGAATATGAGGAATTACTGGCTAAAGAAATTCTAAATCAATTTTTTGATGAAAACAGTATAAACATAATAGACAATATAAATAAAAACATAATGGAATTGGAAGATTCAATTTCTAAAAGTAATGAAAATATCACAGATTCATTGCAGGATCTGGATATTGATATAAAATCGATGAATTTTGAAGAGGCTCAGAAAAAGATAAATGAAAAAAATGAAATTTTGAAAAGGAACATAGAGGATTTGAAAAAAAGGTCACAGGATCTGGAAAACATTAAAAAAGAAATGAATTTTACGTTTAAAAACATACTTGATAAAATTGCCATGGTACTTGATCTTAAAAATGCCAACAATATCATAAAGGTTCTGTTGGATTATTCAGACAGGATCGCAAATTTAAACAATAAAATAAATGAACTCAATAAGGAATTAATAAAATTAAAATCCATTTTTGAACAGATAATGAAGGAATTGAATTCAAATTCAATGGAAGAGATACCTCAGAAAATATTGGAACTAAAAAGAGAGAATAACATTTTAAAACTTGAAATTGAATCTCTGGAGAATAGATTGAAAGTTCAAAAGGATATTTGGGAGGACTGGGTAAAGAATCAGGAAGAAAAGATAGGAAAGGTAGCCGATGAGGAATCAAGGTTAAAGGAGATGGAAGTTGAACTTGAAAAAACCTCAAAGGAACTTTCACTGAAGGAACAGGAATTAAAAAATTTGTATAGCATGAATAATGGTACTGTTTCAACACTTGAACTGGAATCACTGAAGCAGGAAAATGAATCTTTAAAAAATGAAGTTTCAAGATTAATGAATCTGGTAAACGCACTTGCCGAAGGGAGCAAGTCAAAGGATGAAATAATAAAATCCAGTGAATTTGAAAAAATAAAGGCAGAAAACGAGCATTTGAAAACACAGATGGCCGCCATGGAACAAGCCATGAACGATCTTAAGAAAACTCTAAAATTCAAGGATGAAGAATTTGCAAGAAGGGAACAGGATTTACAGTACAGGGAAAAGAAGATGCAGGAACAGATTAAGCAGCTGGAATCGCAAAAACTGGAACTGGAGGAACTGAAAAAATTGGAGGCTGAACATAAAATACAGGATCTGGCTGAATTAATAAAGCAGAAAGAACAGGAACTTAAGGTAAAGGAAAAATATCTTAGGGAAATGGAAGCCGAGCTGGAGGCAAAGGAAAAAGGTTTAATAGACAAGGAACTGGCCATGGCACAGGAAGAGGTCTCCACTGAAATAAAGGAAGAGAAAATTAAAACGGGTACAAGGAGGCTGGATGATCTTTTATATGGAGGATTCCCCATAGGTTCGAACATAATTATCTATGGTCCTGCATATACTGGAAAGGAAGTACTGATCTATTCTTTCCTTGCCGAGGGTATTAGAAAGGGTGTACCTGCAATTATTATACTAATAGACAAAACAGTAGACATATTTGAAAAAGAGATTAAGTTTATTTTACCTGCATGGGATTCATTTATCGAAAAGGGGTTTGTAAAATATATTGATGCATATTCCAAATCCATAGGTGAAAAGACTGAGAGAAAAGATGTTGTATACGTTGATTCACAGACAGATTTGCAGAAGATTTCCGAAATTGTTGATAATCTGGCATCTGAGATTAAAAAGAATTACAAATATTACAGGCTTGCATTCATAAGCATTTCAACTGTTCTCACATTTGCTGAAGCGCAAACAGTTGTTAGATTTTTACAGCCTTTTACAACGAAAAGAAAAAAGGAGAATGCGGTAAGTTTATATCTTCTTGAAAAGGGTCTCCATGAGGAAAACACCATACAGATGGTATCTTATTTGATGGACGGCATGATAGAATTCAAGATAGAGGGGGGTAAGGTATATCTGCAGGTTAAGGGTATAACGGAAGTTCAGAGCAGGGCTTGGATAGAGGTTACACCATCCAACAGTGGCCTTATAATAGGTTCATTCACGTTGGGACATATAAGATGATCAAAACCGCATATTATTTGAAATTAAGAGATACCTGGATGATAAAAAATTTTATTTTAAAGCTGAGGCAAAGAAATATAGAATTCATTTATTTTATAGAAAACAATACCGTGGCAATTTATACTGAAAAAGATCTTGATAACATTGATAAAATAAGGAAAATATATTTTTTTGATGATTTTAAGGATTTGGGAGATTTTTTTGAAAATTTCAGAGATATTACATTTGCTGTCAGATCGAAATTCAGATCAAACATGATAAATCCAATGGTGGGGGAGATAATAATCAAAAGAAACGAGCATGTTAAGGTTGATCTGAAAAGTCCAGATATCACAGTTGTTATATCGAAATTTAGAGGAAAAAATTTTTTTTATCTGGAACATAATGATGTTCATGGATCTCAATGACATATTGAATGATAACATTCACGGTTCCGAATTTCTTGCACATAATCTAATTGATATTCTGATGAATTCAGTTGATGGAAATTACGATTTTGAAAAACTGATTGAAAAAAAGGGCATGATGGGTGAAATTCTCAATATTATATATTTATACAGATATTATGGCAAGGATCTGTTAAGTATATTTAGAAATAGATTGAAAATTTCTAAAGATTTAATAAGGATGAATTCAGAAAATATTCTAAAAAATAAGAAAATAGGTGTTATAAGCTATTCTTCAACGGTTTTTTATGCGATTTTAAACAGTAAAATAAAATACGTCAATGTACTTGAATCAAATCCGGGAGGAGAGGGAAAACATTTTTTCAATGATATTAAGGATAAAATAGATGCGAATCTTTTCAGGGACAGTGATTTAGAAGAACTGGTAAAGGATTCTGATATTCTCATCTCGGGTCTGGACATATTCAATAGAAGATATTTTGCCAATAAAATATTAACTTATGAATTTTTTAAAACTAGCAGGAATTTCAGAAAGATGAACATCGTTTTAACGAGCACGCTGAAATATTTTCCATGGAATGTTAAATTGAATGACCTTTATGAATGGATTCAATGGAAGGATATTGATTTTCTGATAACAGAAAAGGGAATATTTTCATCCTCTTCTATTTCCATGTTTTGCAGGATTTCTTGGCCTCCCGTATAAAAGTTCAGTTTCTGCCCTTCTGTAATATGAATTCAATTCTTCTACCGATCTTATATTATTTTTCAGGATTTTCATGATAAGATTCCTAAAATCAACGTTGCATTTTATTCCCATTGATTTCATGTTTGTAATTAAATCATTGAATAGCCTTTTACCCCTCTCGTCCCAGTCTATCATGATTATTATTTCCTTATAGATAGATATTTCCTGTACAAATTCTCCAATATTTTTACCCTGATTGTATATTATTATTTTACCCTTTAATCCGATTTCCCTCAAAGACAGCATATCCCTTCTGCCTTCAACAAGAACCGGTATATGTTCATTGGATTCTTTCAGTGATTCGATTATTTCAATGAAAAATTCTTCACGTCTCATAATTCCTTTTCAAGTATGAATATCATTTTGGATGATTCTCCATCCACATATCCCGATAGATCGTAATCACCATAAAGATTTTTTATTTCAAAACCGGAATCTTTGAAAATTTGTCTGTATGAATCAAGATCCTCTGGAAAGAGAATTAAATCTGCGGATTCCCTTCTGTAATTTCCATTTTCAAATATGTCATATATATATATCAATTTCAATCTTTTCATATCCCTGGAATATTCGGGAATGAAAAACCTCCATATGTCAAGGTTTTCAGAATATTTATGATCACCGAAATACATGATGAATTCTTCAAGTTCTGGAGGGGGAAGTGTATCAATTATTATGATTCCATCATCATTGAGCATTTTATCTGAATTTTTAAGTATATTTTCCTTTTCAAAACTGTCAAAAAGCAATATTGAATTCAGGGGTATTATAACTGTATCGTATTTTTTATTCAGGACTGTTGACCTGACATCTCCAACATAACATCTTGCACCCTTTTTTGAAGCTTCATCAATCATCCTTTCATTTATATCTATTCCTTCTATTTCAAAAATTTCTGATAGTGGCACGGTTATCCTTCCAGTCCCGCACATGAGTTCAAGTATATTTCCCCTGCATGTCTTTAAATAAAAATCTATATCCCCCCTGAAATCCCCGTATAAAAAATCGTAATAGTTTTCCTCTATTTCATATATATTTTTTCTTTGCATGATGATCAGAGTTTATAACCAATTTTTCTTAAAAATTCTTTTCTTTCTCTTTTATCATTATCAGTTTCAATACCTGTGGGGGATTTGCCATCCATTACGCCTATTACTGCCCTTGAATCATTCTCACTGAAAACAACAATTTTCATGTCATTTGAAGATGCGGCGTATATGCATGTTACTTCACCTATATTCTTCAGGGCGTTCATGATATTTATGGGGTAGCAATTCCTTATAATTAAAACGAATATATGTCCAGCACCTATATTCATGGCATTTTCTACCGCATATTTAATGAGAGTATCATTATTGCCTTCATATCTTACAAGCCTTTTACCAGAGGCCTCATTGAATGCAAAACCGAATTCGATTCCGAGACATGAAGATTTAAGCGCCTCATATACATCTTCAACCGTTTTTATAAAATGGCTCTGACCGATTATTACGTTATCATTTTCATTATCTTTTTTGATTTCCACCGTGTATATGTTGGGCATAATCTTTCATTCATTCATAAATATAAAACCTTTCGCTTCATTTTATATATACATTCATTTTATCTTTTATGATGAGACTCATTGGGCTTTATGATCCAGAAAATAGGAGGGTACATGTTGTGTCCTTAACGGATAAAATGGAATTCATACCTACCCTTGGAATGATCAATACATCAAGATTCAAAAATTTAAGTTATGGTGACACTATAGAAATATTTGGACTGAAATTTTATATTGTAAAACCTTCATTGTATGATATTATAAACATGGTTCAGAAAAGAACACAGACCGTAAATTTTAAAGATATTGGAAAAATAATATCACTGTTAGGTTTAAAACATGATTCAGACGTTGTTGAAATAGGTGTGGGGTCCGGTCACATGACTTTATCGATTCTTTATTATCTCAATGATGGGAAATTAACCAGCTATGACATTTCTGAAAACAGCATAAAATATGTAGAAGAAATTGTCAACATGTTGGGACTCAATAAAAACTGGATTCCAAAGGTTAATGATATAAGAAATGGAATAGATGAAAGGGATATCGATTCAATTTTCATTGATATTCCAGAACCATGGACATCCATAAAAAATATTTACGATTCATTAAAGGCCGGAGGAATTCTTGTTGCATACATACCAAACTTAACTCAGGTAAAGGAAATGAAATTGAATATGGAGAAAGCAGGATTTGTGGATATACAGATAACAGAAACAATTGAGAGAAAATGGTTTATCGGGGATGTTGAAATGAGACCTGAATTTACAGGACTCTTACATACATCATTTATTGTTCATGGAAGACGTCTCCATAAATGATCATGAATGATATTTCAAGTGCCATCAGAAGATCATCAACTGTTCTCCAGAGGCTTTTCAGATCATTACTTTCCATTTCAAATTCAATTCCATTTTTAAAAATATTTGATTTAACATATCCACGATTTTCGATTTCTATCGACTTTAAAAGTTTTTCCGGGGAATCGATTTCAATTTTAATTTTTGCTTCGTTCACCATAAAATCTGAAAATATATATTTATGAATTACATTAATATTTCGATCATTATGTCAAAGATAAAAGCCATTAATGATGTGTCCGATTTAATAGCAGTTTTTCATGCCTCAGATTCAGAGGTGAAAAGGAACGTATTTTCGGAACTTTCAAAGGGATGGGTAACGGAGGAAGATATAAAAAACAAATATGGAGAAGAGGGCCTGAAATCTCTGAAATATTTTGAGAGAATTAAATTCGTAGAAACACAGTGGACACTTACAAAGGATGGAAAAAGGAGCATAGCCTACAGAACATATTATGATACGGTGCAGGTCAACATTACGGTACCGATATCCGATATGCCAGAAATAATATATGCATCAACTATGCCTGATGAAAAGGTAAAGGAATACGAAAACAGGATCTTTGAGATCATGGGTTCCAGAAAATCCATTTTCATTGGTGATGTTCAGAATGCTCTTGGAATAAGCATGATATTGTTGAAAGGTATAATAAAGAGAAGTGAATTCCTTGATATAAAGGGTCATAATATAGAGAGGGATTAAATGTTAAATTTAAATAAAAAAGAAAAATCTCTTTTTTCCGGCATTTTATTCGGAATTGTCATTGTTATGCTTTATATATCAATGAATATGAATATAAACATATACTATGTGATTTTATCATTAACAATATTTTTGGTTGCGTCATTCCTGCTGTTTTTTAAACATTTTGAGGAAAAATTTTCATTTATTTTTCATTTCTCTGCTGGCATTCTGATTGTCATCGGTTCCCTGGTCATATACATAATATTTTTCCAGAACATGAAAACCTATTTTGGTGGGATTATATCCATTGCTGAATCAATTTTATCCTTTTTCGGGATATATCTATTATTAAATTCCGCAGTAAATGAGCCAAAGAGGGTTAATGATAAAGAGGAAATCAAAATTGAAAATACAGAGGATGATTCTTATAATGATGAAAATGATGGAGATGATGAAGATAAAGATATGGACGAGGAATTAAACAGGATAGATAGGTTATGATAACAGTATTGAGAATAGGTCACAGACCATACAGGGACATGAGGATCACAACCCATGTCTGTCTGGTTTCAAGGGCGTTTGGTGCATCGAAGGTTGTTGTTTCAACAAAAGACAGAAATCTGGAAGATTCCGTTAATGATGTAATTAGAAGATTTGGCGGTAATTTTGAAATCCTTACAGGTGTGGACTGGAAGAAATATATTAGGGATTTCAATGGAATAAAGGTACATCTAACGATGTATGGAATTGACATGAATGATGTTATGGAAAAAATACCGCCCGATAAGGATATTCTAATAATAGTGGGGTCGGAGAAGGTGCCAGGTATTGTGTACAGGATGGCTGATTACAATGTCAGTGTAACAAACCAGCCTCACAGCGAGGTATCAAGCCTCGCAATATTCCTAGACAGATATATGAAGGGTAAGGAATTTGAATTAAGATTCAACGGTACATTCAGGGTTCTACCGTCAGAAAGGGGAAAAAATCTTAAAATACTTAACAGGGAAGAATGCCTTAAAACTCTGAAAATGTACGTGAATGATGATTACCTGATCAGGCATTCTCTGATGGTTGCAGATTTATCTTTAGAAATTGCAAAAAGAATAAAAAATGTCAGTATTGATATTCCGGCTGTTGAATGCGGGGCAATATTACATGATATAGGAAGATCTGTTGATAATACAATATCGCATGGTATTACAGGTGCAAAGATACTGCGAAAACTCGGTTATCCTGAAGAGGTAGTGAACATTGTGAAGAGGCATATTGGTGCAGGTATAGATTCAGAAGAGGCAAGATTTTTGAATCTGGAAGAAAACGATCTTGTACCTGAAACGATTGAAGAAAAGATTGTTTGTCATGCTGATAATTTGATATCCTGTGGTAAAAAAATAAATTTAAATGAAGTCCTGGAAGATTACAGTAAAAAGGGATTGAAGGAACAGATGAAAAGGCTTAGGGAATTACATGATTATCTATCAACCCTTGTGGGGGAGGATATAGACAATATAAAGATCAAATATGAACGGCAAAACATATGAAAGGGAATTGAAACTGATTCTTGCAGGGGACAGAAAATACATAACAAATTACATAAAGAAATTGAATTTTGAGGAGATTGAGGGATACATGTCTCTGATAGAACATCCTTTTCTTGTCATGAGGGCCGCGGGATCATTTGGAATAGATCTAATTGCCCTCAGGTATGATTATTCCTTTCCGATTGAGGTAAAGGCTTCCATTAATAGAATCTTAAGATTTACAGAATCAAGCAACCATTCACAAAAACAGGCAATGGAACACATAAAGATGACCACACGTTCTGGACTGTTTCCACTATACGGTTACAGGTTAAAGAGAGTGGAAGGGGATCCATGGAAGATTTTCACCCTTCCTGATATTGAGACTCACGGAAACCTCCTGAGAATATATAGCATGATTCCAAAGGCAGAAATTTCAAAGGAAGGAAATTACATACTCAGATGGGATGATGGTTTAAAGCTTTCCTCTTTTCTTAGATATATAAATGGAATAAAAAAGTCTCACTGAAAATTATAAATTATATTTAAAACCACAACTTTTTATAGAAAAGTTAGGGGTTTGGGGGAAGCAGTAAAACTCAGTTATTCAGGGAG